>NZ_JBVVQU010000085.1:0-18293 GCF_055811555.1 Mesorhizobium sp. WSM4813 | reverse complement strand
GTGGGTGGGAGGGTAAGTGCGAGGACCAGAAGGAAACAGGGAAGCAACTGAGCTACCTGGTTATGGCAGCGCTCTATGGCGCCCCCCTCTGTCCTGCCGGACATCTCCCCCACTTGGGGGGAGATCGGCAGTTTCGCCGCCGGCTCTCCCTCTGCGACTTTGGTGATTGGCGAAAGCGGCAATGACGGCGCAATCTCCCCCCAAGTGGGGGAGATGTCCGGCAGGACAGAGGGGGGCGCGACGGAACTCATCCTATCCCACGAGTTCCCTCACCCTCACACCTTAACCAGCTGCTCCACGCGGTCTTTCTCGCCAAATATACGCAGGTAACGTTCGATCTCTTTCTCGTCACCGGTGGCCTTGGCTGGATTATCGGAGAGCTTGACCGCCGGTCGGCCATTGGCTTCGGTGACCTTGCAGACCAGCGAGATGGCGTCGAGCCGGTTGGTGTCGGTCGGCGCGCAGCCCTCGAAATCATTGGTCAGGTTGGTGCCCCAGCCGAAGGACATGCGCACCTTGCCGTGGAAATGGCGGTAGGTTTCCTCGATGGTCTCGACCTCGAGCCCGTCGGAGAAAATCAGGAGCTTCTGTCTGGGGTCCTTGCCCTTTCCGCGCCACCAAGAAAGGATCTTTTCGCCGCCTTCGATCGGCGGTGCGCTGTCGGGGCGGAAGCCGGTCCAGTCGGCGATCCAGTCCGGCGCGTCACGCAGGAACGCCGCGGTGCCGAAGGTGTCCGGCAGCACGATCAGCAAATTGCCGCCATAGTAGCGCTGCCAGTCCTGCAGCACCTTGTAGGGCGACTGTTTCAATTCCTTTTCCGAATTGGCGAGCGCGGCGAACACCATCGGCAGTTCATGCGCGTTGGTGCCGAGCGCTTCGAGGTCGTTGTCCATGGCGAGCAGCACGTTGGACGTACCAGTGAAAGCCTCACCGATGCCTTCCTTGAGCGCTTCGACGCACCAGCGCTGCCACAGGAAGGAATGACGGCGGCGGGTGCCGAAGTCGGAAATGCGGATATCGGGCAGCGCTTTCAGCCGCTCGGTTTTGGCCCACATCTTGGCCTTGGCGCGGGCATAGAGCACGTCGAGCGCAAACGGCCCGAACGCCCGCATGGCCGCGCGAGATCGAAGTTCATTGATAATTGCCAGCGCCGGGATCTCCCACAGCGTCGTGTACATCCACGGACCGCTGAAGCTCAATTCGTACTGGCCATCGCGCTTGGAAAGCTCGTATTCCGGCAACTGGAAATTTTCGAGCCAGGCGAGGAATTCCGGTTCGAAAATCTGCTTGCGGCCATAGAAAGTGTTGCCGCCGAGCCAGATCATCTCCTTCTTGGAAAAGCGCAAGGTGCGGGCATGGTCGAGCTGATCACGCAGCTCCGTCTCATCGATCTCGTCGGCAAGGCGGACCGAGGTGGTGCGGTTGATCAGCGAGAAGGTGGCGTCGACCTCGGGATACATGCCCCAGATCATCTGCAGCATCAGCAGCTTGTAGAAATCGGTGTCGAGCAGGCTGCGGACGATCGGGTCGAGCTTCCAGGTGTGGTTGTAGACGCGCCGCGCTATATCGGTCTTAGTCATGTCTCGATGCCGCCTTCACTGCTCGCTCCCTGCGGAATGCCTCTTAGCATTGAATTATTGAATGCGCCTCTCGCTTTGCGAACTGGCCCGACAAAAAGAAAACCTGCGGCAAGCGCGCGGCTCCGGCAATTGCAGCCTCAGGACGCGGTCTTGGCGCCGATCACGCGCAGCGCCGGGCGCTTCCTGCGGATGCCGATGCGGCCCGCCACCGGCGCATCGGCGCGGCCGTCGGCCTGTTCTTTCTCGGCAAACAGCCAGTCGATGAACAGCTGCACGATCGGCGCCGACCTCATCTCGTTGCGGCAGACGACGTAGAAATCGTCGACCGCCGGCACCGACAGGCTGAACGGCGCGACAAGCAGTCCCCTGGCGAGCAGTCCGCTTGCGGTCACCGTATCGCCCAGCGCCACGCCATGGCCGTGAACCGCGGCCTCGCTCGCCATGCGCGCGTCGCCGAGATGGTGGCGGCGGCCGCGCTCCAGATCCAACGCATCGGCGGCGGCCAGCCAGGTGTGCCATTCGCGGCCGTCGTCGCCATGCAGGAAGACATGATCGGCGAGATCGCGCACGGTGCGGATCGGACGATTGTTGATCAGCGTTGGGCTGACCACCGGGAAGAGTTCGAGACCCGACCATTTGCGCATCCAGCAATCGGTCCAGCTGCCGTCGCCATAGTGCACGCAGATGTCGATGTGCGGCGCGCGGATGTCCTTGGCGTCATTGGATGGGATCAGCGTCAGCCTGATATCGGGATATTGCGAGGTGAAACTGCCGAGCCGCGGGATCATCCACAGCAACAGCAGCGCCGGCACGCAAGACACCGAGAGGGCGCCGGTGCTCGCCGGCCTCGTCATGCGCTGCGTGGCGGCAGCAATGCCTTCGAAGGCGGTCGACACCGCCGGCAGCAATTCGGCACCGTGCGGCGTGAGCTTCACCCGCTGGCCGGCGCGCTCGAACAGCTTGACGCCAAGCGACTGTTCGAGCGCCTTGATCTGATGGCTGATGGCGCCATGGGTGACGTTCAGTTCAGCCGCCGCCTTGGTCAGCGAGGCGTGGCGCGCCGTCGCCTCGAAGGCCCGCAATGGATTCAGGGGAGGCAGACGCTTGGCCATCGGAGCCTCGAAGGGTCACGATCCCCAGAAGTGGAACCCGGTTTTCGGATAAGATCGTGCTCAACATTAATGTGAGATTTTCTCACAGCAAAGATCCTAACAATATCAATTGATTTTTCAATGCAGCTGCAAGACACTTTGGGTCGAACAGCATCAAGACGTGAAATCCGCAGGCAGCCGGCAGGATGGCGACCGTCATTGATGGCCGCTCCGCACCAGCCATGGAGGACCGACATGGGTTATAACAGCGGCAAGCTCCAAGCGTTGCGCCGCAAATATGGCGAGAGCCATGGCGGCGAGATGTTCGACCCGAAGTTCCGGCGCGTCGCCGACAAGATCTTCTCCAAGAGCGGCACGCGGCTGGCGCCCTATTCCGGCATCCCGACCTTCCTCGCCGCGCCTTACCGGGAAGTTGCCGCCGACAATCCGGATTTCGGCGACCTGCAGGTGGCGATGATCGGCGTGCCGATGGACCTTGGCGTGACCAACCGGCCGGGCTCCCGCTTCGGACCGAGGGCGCTGCGCTCAATCGAGCGCATCGGTCCCTACAACCATGTGCTGGAATGCGCACCGACGCATGAGCTGAAGGTCGCCGACATCGGCGACGTGCCGTTCCAGAGCCGCTACCGGCTGGAGACCAGCCATGACGACATCGAGCGCCGCACCAACCAGATCGTCGACGCCGGCGTACTTCCGTTGTCAGTCGGTGGCGATCATTCGATCAGCCATCCGATCCTGAAGGCTGTCGGCAAAAAGGCGCCAGTCGGCATGATCCATATCGACGCCCACTGCGATACCAGCGGCCTGTTCGATATGACCAAGTTCCACCATGGCGGGCCGTTCCGCAACGCGGTGCTGGACGGCGTGCTCGACCCGTCGCGCACCATCCAGATCGGCATCCGCGGTTCAGCCGAATATCTGTGGGAGTTCACCTACGAATCCGGCATGACCGTGGTCCATGCCGAAGAGGTGACCGGCCTCGGCATCCCCGCCATCATTGCGAAGGCGCGCCAGATCGTCGGCGATGGCCCGACCTATGTGTCCTTCGACATCGACAGCATCGACCCGGCCTTCGCGCCGGGCACCGGCACGCCGGAAGTCGGCGGCCTGACGACGCGGGAAGTGCTTGAACTCCTGCGCGGCCTGAAGGGGCTCAACATCGTCGGCGGCGACGTCGTCGAGGTGGCGCCGCAATATGACGCAACCACCAACACCGCCCATGCCGGCGCGCAAGTGCTGTTCGAGATCCTCAGCCTGATGGTCTTCAGCCCGGCGATCTCAGGCAACAAAGCCTGACGCATCAGACAAGAACTTCCAAGGCGACCGCCGCACTGGAGCCGGCGGCCGCATTCAAAACGAACAAGCTTCCAGCAGGGAACGACAATGACACTTCCTATGAAGCTCAAATCATCCATCGCCGGCGTGCTGCTGCTCGCCGGCCTCGGTATTGCCACCCAGACCGCCAATGCCGACGCGGTCGACGACATCACCAAGGCCGGCGCCATCAATGTCGGCATTTTCTCCGACTTCCCGCCCTTCTCCTCGGCCAGCGCCGATATGAGCATCAAGGGCTATGACATCGACGTGGCGCAGTTCATCGCCGACCAGCTCAAGGTCAAGCTCAACCTGGTCAGCGTGACCGGCCAGAACCGCATTCCGTATCTTACCGACAAGCGCGTCGACGTCCTGATGAGCGTCGGCTACTCCAAGGAGCGAGAGCAGGTGATCGATTTCGCCGCCGCCTACGCGCCCTACTATATCGCCGTTATCGGCCCGGCCGCGCTCAAGATCGAAGGCAAGGACGATCTCGCCGACAAGTCGATCGCCGTCAACCGCGGCACGCTGGAAGATACGTCGCTGACCGAGGCAGCACCCGCCTCGGCCGACATCCGCCGTTTCGACAACTACAATTCCGTCATCCAGGCCTTCATCTCGGGTCAGACCCAGCTGATGGTCGTCGGCAACGATGTCGGCGCCCAGGTGCTCGCCCGCCAGGAGGCGCTGAAGCCAGAACAGAAGTTCCAGCTTCTCACTTCGCCGTCGCATATCGGCCTCAACAAGAACGAGGACCGCCTGAAGCAAGCCGTGAACGATGCGGTCGCCAAGATGCTGGCCGACGGCAAGCTGGACGAAAGCTCGAAGGCCTGGCTCAAAACACCGCTCAATCCCGACAACCTCAAGGATTGATCTCCGGGTTAAGGACCTATCATGGGCTACAGCCTCGACTTCGGCTGGCTTGCCGATGCGATGGGTGCGATCACACGTGGAGCGGCCACGACGGTCCTTTTGATCGTCGTGACCACGCTCGCGGGGACGTTCCTCAGCATCCTCGGCGCGGCGGGCCGGCGAAACGGCCCTCTGCTGCTCAAGCGGGCGATCGGCATCTATGTCGAAATTATCAGGAACACGCCATTTCTGGTGCAGCTGTTCTTCATCTTCTTCGGGCTGCCCAGCATCGGCGTGAGGCTCGATCCGCTGCTGGCCGCCATGCTGGCAATGACGCTCAACATGGCGGCCTACACGATCGAGATCGTCGGCGCCGGGCTCGACGCCGTGCCGCGCGGACAGACGGAAGCAGCGCTGGCGCTTGGGCTCCGGCCGCGCCAGTTGTTCGTCAAGATCGTGCTGCCGCAGGCGCTCAAGGTGATCTTTCCGGCGCTGACCAGCCAGATCATCATCATGATGCTGGAGTCCGCCGTGGTGTCGCAGATCGCGGTGCGCGAACTGACCTACGAGGCCGACATGCTGCAGGCGCGCACCTTCCGTGCTTTTGAGACCTATTTCGTGGTGACGATGGTCTATCTCGTCCTGTCGATGGGGCTGCGCCGGCTGCTGATCAGCGGCGGCCGCCGCGCTCTGGGAGCCGGCGTGTCATGATTGAATTCACCTTCTGGGATATTGTCCGCAACCTTCTGTTCGCCGCGCGCTGGACGGTGCTTTTGTCACTGGCGGCCTTCGTCGGCGGCGGCGTGGTCGGGATGCTCGTGCTGTTCTTCCGGATCGCCAAGAATAAATGGGCGCGGCGGCTTGCGTCGGGCTACATCGCGCTCTTCCAGGGAACGCCGCTGCTCATGCAGCTCTTCCTGATGTTCTTTGGCCTGCCGATGCTGGGCTTGCGCATCGAACCGTGGACCGCCGCAGCACTTGGCCTCACCTTCTTCGCCAGCGCCTATCTCGCCGAGATCTGGCGCGGCGGTGTCGATGCGCTGCCGCGCGGCCAGTGGGACGCCGGCGCCAGCCTCGGCCTCCACTATCTGCAGGAACTCCGGCTGATCATCCTGCCGCAGGCGTTCTCGATCACCCGCGCGCCGACCGTCGGTTTCCTGGTGCAGCTGATCAAGTCGACCGCGCTGACCTCGATCATCGGTTTTGAGGAACTGGTCAGGACATCCAACGCGATCAACAACGCGACCTTCGAACCCTTCACCGTCTACGGGCTGGTGGCGCTGATCTTCTTCGTCATGTGCTTCCCGCTGACGCAATACGCTCGTTCGCTTGAACGACGGGCGACTACAAACTAGGAAGTTGCCTCTTCGGAGCTATCTCCTTGTTGGAAGAAGAGTTCTGTGTACTCTCCACAATGCTTTCAGGAAGGGCTTGGGGTGAGAATTGCAATGTTCGTCGCGTTAGCCGCGACAGTGGCTGGATGCGCGACCTCTCCGGTCGACTATGCAGCGTCGCTTTCGAAGCAAGACCAGAAATGGGCGTCGCCGGAATGCCAGCAAGCCCGCATGGAAGCTTCGGACTACGACGCTCGCGAAAAAAAGCAGCCGGGCTGGGGAACCGGCGTCTTTCTTGGTCCGTACGGATTAGGGCTTGCAGCAGCCATCAAGGAGCACCAGCAGAAGCAACGAAAATTGTTCGCCCGCGCGGTGCACTTGCGGTGCTCAAGCCTTCCACTGCCAAAGGAGTTGCAAAGCGACTTAAGCCCACAGGCCGCGAGTGCAAGTCAGACGAAATATCCATAGACGTCACGATCCCGCCTCCTCGCGACGAAGCCGCTTTCATCAACGCCCAAAGGAGAGCGGCGGTGCGATACGATCCCGCCGCAGCCAGCGCGCCAGAAGCAGCGCAGCCACCACCGCCAGCCCCAACGACAGGCCGATCCAGATGCCGACACCGTCGAGCCCGGAATAAAAGGCGAGCAGCACGCCGAGCGGCAGGCCGATGCCCCAATAGCCGATCGCCGCATAGATCATAGGCACCGTGGTGTCGTGCAGGCCGCGCAGCATGCCGGCGGCCACGGCTTGGGCGCCGTCGAAAATCTGGAACAGCGCGGCAAAGGCCAGGAACGACACGGCAAGCCCGATCACCCTGGCGTTGGCCGGGTCACCGAGACTGATGAAGGCGCTGATCAGCAGCTGCGGCCACAGGATCATCACCAGCCCCATCAGCGCCATGAATGAGACGCCGATGACAAAGGCGGTCCAGCCGGCGCGGGAAACCCCTTCCGGGTTGCAGGCGCCATGGGCGAGCCCGACGCGGACCGTCGCCGCCTGGTTGAGGCCGAGCGGCACCATGAAGCTGACCGAGGCGATCTGGATGGCGATGGCATGCGCCGCGAGGGAGGCCGCGTCGATCAGGCCCATGAGAAGGGCTGCCGCGTTGAAGATCGTCACCTCGAAGGCGAGGAGGCCAGCGATCGGCAGGCCGAGCCGCAGCAGGCCCTTGAAGCGGGGCCAGTCGGCCCGCCAGAAGCGCCCGAACAGCTGATAACGGCGAAACTTCGGCTCAAGCATCACCACCGCCGCCATGCCGACGAACATCAGCGTGCTGGACAGCGTGGTGGCGAGGCCGGAGCCGGCGATGCCCATCGAAGGGGCGCCAAGATTGCCGAACATGAACACCCAGTTGAAGAAGACATTGCAGGCGACGGCAACGAAGACGATGACCAGCGCCCAGCCAGGCCGCTCCAGCGCTGAGATGAACGAGCGCAGGACGATATAGCCGTAGAAGGGCAGCACCGCCCATTCAAGCCAGCGCAGGTAAATGCCGGCCTGATGCGCCAGCGCCGGCTCCTGGCCCATGGCCAGCAACACGGCCTCGCCGTACCAGAGAAAAATCCAGATCGGGATTGAGATGAGGATCGCCAGCCACAGGCCTTGCCGCACGGTGCGGCGCAGATCGCGCACCGAGTGACGACGGCGGCCGAGTTCCGTGGCGATCATCGGCGAGGTCGCCAGCATCAGGCCAAGCCCGAAGATCAGCGGCATGAAATAGAGGTTGGCCCCGAGCGCGCCGCTGGCCAGCGTGTCCGGACCCAGCCGCCCCATCATCATGACATCGGTGGCGGTCATCGCGGTCTGGCCGAGATTGGTGAGCACCATCGGCCAGGCGAGCGCCAGCGTCGCCCTGATTTCCTGACGCCAAAGATTTTCCGGCGCGCGAGCGCCGGCTTGGATCGCAGACATTTTTTCGCCTATCCGATTGCGGCGCGTCGGCTAAAAAGCCGGAAGCCACGTCTCAGCGCGGAAAATGGCCGTGATCGGCCCGGATTCCGCATTAACAGCACGGCTTGTCTACGAAACGGGCAGCTATGACAAGAGGCTGGCTCAGAGGAAGAGTTGAGCCAGCAAGGGGTACGGTCTCATCGCGCCTGTTTGGCCTGCCTGTTAGGCCCGCCTGTTTGGAGAGAGCACAGAAGCCGCTATGATTGCGTCGTTGCTCGATCTGAAGAGCGGGCATCACATCGGATTCCATCGAAAGGCATGAGGATGAGCGCGTTTCCTGAGATTTACCTGGTTCGACATGGCGAGACGGAATGGAGCGCGTCGGGAAAGCACACCGGGCGGACCGACATACCGCTGACGTCAGCCGGTGAGGAAGCCGCCGGGCGGGTCGCTGAGCGGGTGCAGGGCCTTTCATTCCAGGCCGTCTGGTCGAGCCCGTCGCAGCGCGCCTTCAAGACTTGTACGCTGGCCGGCTTCGGTTCGGCCGGCGTGAAAAAGGCCGATCTGGCGGAATGGGATTACGGCGCGTACGAGGGGCTGACGACAAAGCAGATCCGCATCGAACGGCCTGGCTGGCGTCTCTTTCGCGACGGCTGCCCTGACGGCGAGGCGGCAGACGACGTCGGCGCAAGGGCGGATCGGATCGTTGACGAACTGCGCGAGGTCAACGGCAATGTCTTGGTGTTTTCAAGCTCTCACTTCCTGCGGGTGCTGGCCGCGCGCTGGCTCGGCCTGCCGCCGCAAGATGGCGCTCTGTTCGTGCTGGATACCGCCAGCATAAGCGTACTCGGCTACGACCACGACCTTAGCGAACCAATCATCCGGCGGTGGAATCAGAGATAGCAGACGCATTGCAGGCCATTCGCACCTACCCGATCGCGTCCAGCGCCTGTCTCTGCCGATGCATTTCCAAAAACACCCGGTAGTCGCGGTCGAACCGGCCGGCGGCCGCCGGATTGGGCTCCCGCGTCTTGCCGCCCTGCTGCATGGCGACGCAGGCGGCATTCAAATCGGGAAAAAGCCCGGCGGCAGTGGCGGCGATCATGCCGGTGCCGAGCAACACCGCCTCGTCGGCCAGCGGCTCGACCACCGTGCAGCCGGTGGCGTCGGCATAAAGCTCCATCAGCAGCGGATTTTTGGTGTGACCGCCGGTGACATGCAGCGTGTCGATCAGGTAGCCGTTCTCGTTCAGGGCTTCCAACACATGGCGCACCCCTAGCGCGATGCTTACGGCGGTGCGCCAATAGAGCTTGCACAGGCTGTCGAAGGAGGAATCCAGCGTCAGGCCGCTGATGACGCCAACCGCATGCGGATCGGCGAGCGGCGAGCGGTTGCCGTGGAAATCCGGCAGCACATGCAGCCTTCCGGCAAGATTCTCGCCCTCTATGGCGCGCAGTTCAGCGACGCGCCGGGCGATCCTGGCGTGCATGGCGGCGTCCGGCTCACCGCCGGCGCCGTGCCAGCGGATGATGTGATCAAGCAGCGCGCCGGTGGCCGACTGGCCACCTTCCGACAGCCACAGGCCGGGAAGCGCCGCGCCATAATACGGGCCCCAGACGCCGGCAAAGGGTTGCGGGTCGGGCGACATCGCCATGACGCAGCTCGAGGTGCCGGCGATCAGCGCCAGATGGCGGCCGATGTTGGTTTCATCGCCGGCAAAACCGCCGAGCACGCCGAGCGCGCCGGCATAGGCGTCGATGACGCCGGCGCCGACGCGGCATTGTTCGGTAAGACCAAGCTCAGCCGCAGCTTCCGCGCTCAGCCGGCCAACATCGGCGCCGACCGGGCTGGCCTTGTCGGGCAGATTGCCATGCTCGAAAAGATCGCCGAGCCCAACGGCTTGGAAGAAGTCGTGCCGCCAGCCGGTTTCTTCATGCGCCAGATAGGTCCATTTGGCGGTCAGCGTACATTGCGAACGGGCGAGCGACCCGGTCGCCTTCCAACTGAGAAAGTCGGCGAGGTCGAATAGATGGCCGGCTTCGTTCCATGTTCCGGGCAGGTTGCGCTTCAGCCACATCAGCTTCGGCGTCTCCATTTCCGGCGACATGACGCCGCCGATATAGTCGAGCACGGCATGGCGGCTTTCGGTGCATTCATCGGCCTCGGCAATGGCGCGGTGATCGAGCCAGACGATGGTGTCCCAGCGCCTTTCGCCTGACACCGAGACGCTGAGCTGGCCACCATCCTTGCCGCGCACCACCAGCGAGCAGGTGGCGTCGAAGGAGATGCCGACAATGTCCTCCGCTGCCAGGCCGGCCTTTTCACGGGCGGTGCGCACGGCAATGCAGACCGCCGACCAGATATCCTGCGAATCGTGCTCGGCGTGATCGGCCTTCGGCCGGTTCATGACGATCGGGTGCTCAGCGCGACCGAGCAAGGTGCCTCTGGTGTCGAGAATGCCCGCACGGGCGCTCCCGGTGCCGACATCGACCGCGCAAACGAAACTTTTCGTCAAGGTGTTCTTGCTCTCGCTCCCAGGCCTGCAATCAGATCGGGCAATTGCAGCATGTCAGCGAATATAAAGTCCGGTTCACTCGACGCAAGCCGCGCTTTCAGTGCCGGGTTACCGGCATGCGAACCGCCGGTGAAGGCAAGGACGCGCATGCCCGCCGCCCGTGCCGCCGCGACCCCGGCGGGGCTGTCCTCGACGACGAGACAATTTTCCGGGATTGCTCCCATTTTGACAGCTGCGTGGAGAAACAGATCCGGCGCCGGCTTGCCCCGCGCCACCATGGCGGCGCTGAACAGATGCGGCTCGAACAGCCCGAGCAGCCCGGTGACGTCGAGCGCATAGCGGATACGCTCCAGCGTGCCGGAGGAAGCAACACAGCAGGGCATGGCGAGGCTCGGCAGAACCTGCCCGATACCGGGGATCGGTTTCAGCTCCTCGCGAAATTTGCGCATCAGCTCGACGCGCATCTCGCTCAGGTGCTGGTCGGTGATATCAAGCCCGAAGTCGCGGCCGAGGATTTCGCGGACACTTTTCATGCTCTTGCCGAGGAAATGTTCATAGGCGGCGTCCTCGCTGACACTGCCGCCGGCGAGCGTGATCATGCCAAGCAGCGCCGAAACGGACAGCCCCTCGCTATCAACCAGCACGCCGTCGCAGTCGAAAATGACCAGGTCAGGCGTCATTGCGGGCCTTCATGGCGGGCCTTCATGCATTGAGCCGATCTTAGAGATTGCCGGCGAGATAGCGCGTCAGCGTCGTACGTGCGCCATTGGCCCAGAGCGCCTTGAGCGCATTGGCAAAGGCTTCGACAAACGGCGCCGAGCGGCCGACCTCGCCATAGATGTCTTCCATGGCCAGCCAGGCGGCAGGCGTATCCTTTGCCGCCCTGGCGGTCGTCTGCAGCCGGTCCCAACTCGGATCATTGGGTTCGATGACGGCGCCGGAATCTGTGGTGCCGAAGCAGTAGCGGCACCACAGCGCCGATTCCAGCGCCAGGCCGGCGACGCCCTTGCCGGCCTTCAGCCGGTCCGCGATGGTCGGGATGATGAATTTCGGCTGCCGGTTGGAGCCGTCAAGGCAGAGCCTACGGATGGTGTCGCCGATCTTCGGATTGGAGAAGCGGTGCTCGATGAGTTGATAATAGTCTTCCAGCACGGTGTCCGGCACCGGCGGCACGGTCGGGATGATCTCGTCATGCTCCAGTCTGTCGAGAAAGCCGCGCACCAGCGGCTCCTGCATCGCCTCATGGACGAAATGGATGTCCATCAGCCCGGCCGGATAGGCGACGGTCGCATGACCGCCATTGAGGATGCGGATCTTCATCAGCTCGTAGGGCGCAACATCGCTGACGAACTGTACACCGACCTGTTCCAGCGGCGGCCTTCCGTCGGTGAAACGATCCTCCAGCACCCATTGCCTGAACGGCTCGCAGAACACCGGCCAGTTGTCATCGAGACCGAATTCGCTCGACAGAATGCCACGCTCGCGTTCGGTGGTGGCCGGCGTGATGCGGTCGACCATGCCGTTGGGAAAGGCGACGTTCTCGCTCACCCAGTTCGCCAGATCCTCGTCAATCAGGCGGGCGAGACCGATCACGCCATCGGCGGCGACATGGCCGTTGTGAGGGATGTTGTCGCAGGACATGATTGTGAAGGGCACGATGCCGTCGTCGCGGCGGCGCATCAGCCCGGCAAGAATGATGCCGAAGACAGTCTTCGGCGTTGCTCCCGGCTGCGCATCGGCGACGATATCGGGATGGGTCGGATTGAACATTCCCGACGCCGGGTCGATGAAGTAGCCGCCCTCGGTGATGGTCAGCGAAACGATCCTTATCGCCGGATCGGCAAGCCGTTCGATGATCACGCCCGCGTCGCCCGGCATCAGGAAGTCGATCATGACGCCGGTGACGCGGGCGCTCATGTGGTCAGAATCCTGCTCGACCACGGTGGTCAGCCAGTCCTGCTCCTGCAATTTGCCGCGGCCGACCTTTTCGCCCTCGAAGACGCCGGCGCCGACAATTGCCCAGTCGTGGCCGAGGCCCGCATTGAACAGGTCGTCGAGATAGACGGCCTGATGCGAGCGATGGAAGTTGCCGACGCCGAAATGTACGATGCCGGCCTTGAGCGCGGCGCGATCATATTTCGGGCCGGCGACCTCAGGCGGAAGCTTGGCGAGGATGGAAGAAGAGAGTTTCACGGTCATCTGCTTTTACCCTTTTGGCGGGACGGCTCTTCCCCCCGTGGAGGAGACGGGGAGAAGAGCGCCTTCGCCCCCTCAACTCATCCACTGGCCGCCATCGACATTGTAGGTCTGGGCGACGATATATTCGGCGTCGCCGCTGGCCAGGAACACCGCCATACCGGTGAGGTCTTGCGCCGTGCCCATGCGGCCATAGGGCACGGCTTCGCCGACCAGTCTCTTCTTCTCGCCCTTCGGCCGGTTCTCGTACTTGGCGAACAGGGCATCGACATGGTCCCAGTGCTCGCCGTCGACGACGCCGGGCGCGATGGCATTGACGTTGATGCGGTGCTTGATCAAGTCGAGCCCGGCCGACTGGGTGAGCGAGATGACGGCAGCCTTGGTGGCGCAATAGACGGCAACCAGCGCCTCGCCGCGGCGCCCGGCCTGGCTCGCCATGTTGATAATCTTGCCGCCCTTGCCGCGGGCGATCATCGAGCGGGCGGCGGCCTGCAGCATGAACAGCGTGCCGGCGACATTGACGGAAAACAGCCTGTCGTAGCTTGCCTTGCTGATCTCGACGATCGGCGCCAGGTCGAACAGAGCGGCGTTGTTGATCAGAATGTCCAGCCCGCCGGTCCTTGTCTCGACCGCTTTGACCGCCGCCTCGATCGAAGCGAGGTCGGTGACGTCGAGCTTGACCGCATAGGCTTTTGCGCCGATCTCCGAAGCGGTCTTTTCGGCGGCTTCGAGATTGATGTCGCCGATGGCGACCGTGGCGCCCTCGCGGACATAGGCTTCGGCCAACGCCCTGCCGATGCCGCGCGCCGATCCGGTGATCAGCGCCGATTTGCCCTCGAGCCTCATTGCACCACCGCCTTTCCGTCGGCGCCGAAGCGGTGCAGCTTGGTCTTGTCCGGCGTCAGATAGATCGTGTCGCCGTGATGGGCGGCCAGTTCACCGTCGGCGCGCACCGTCAGCGGCCCGACGCCGTCGGCTTGAACGTGCAGAAATGTGTCGGAGCCGAGATGCTCGGCAACGCCGACCGTGGCTTTCCATTCGCCTGAAGTCGTCGAGATGTTCATATGCTCGGGACGGATGCCAACGGTCTTGGCGCCATGTTTGGCCGCCGGCCCACCTTCGATCAGGTTCATCTTCGGCGAACCGATGAAGCCGGCGACGAACAGGTTCTTCGGCGTCTTGTAGAGCTCCATCGGCGAGCCGACCTGTTCGATGTTGCCGGCATTGAGCACGACGATCTTGTCGGCCATGGTCATCGCCTCGACCTGGTCGTGGGTGACGTAGATCATCGTCGTCTTGAGCTGATGATGCAGCTCGCTGATCTCCAGCCGCATGGTGCCGCGTAGTGCTGCGTCGAGGTTGGACAAAGGTTCGTCGAACAGGAAGGCTGATGGCTGGCGCACGATGGCGCGGCCGATGGCGACGCGCTGGCGCTGACCGCCGGAGAGCTGGCCGGGGCGGCGATCGAGATAGTTAGTGAGGTTCAGGATGCGCGCCGCGTCCTTCACCTTCCTGTCGATAGTCGCCTGGTCCTCCCCCGCCATTTTCAGCGGGAAGGCGATATTCTTGGCAACGGTCATGTGCGGATAAAGCGCATAGGACTGAAACACCATGGCCAGCTTGCGCTTGGCCGGCGCCTCGCCGGTGACGTCGCGGCCGTCGATGTTGATGGTGCCGGCGGTGGTGTCCTCCAGCCCGGCGATCAGCCGCAGCAGCGTGGACTTGCCGCAGCCCGACGGGCCGACGAAGACGACGAACTCGCCGTTCTCGATGACCAGGTCGATGCCCGGAATGATGATTGTCGACCCGAACGATTTGGAGACGTGCTTGAGCGTGATGTTTCCCATGGTTTCCTCCCCGAGGGGTTATTGTCCGTCGTTCATCGCTTGCGGCGGTGTTACTTCACGGCGCCAAATGTCAGGCCGCGCACCAGCTGCTTCTGGCTGAACCAGCCCATGATCAGGATCGGGGCGATCGCCAGTGTCGAGGCGGCCGAAAGCTTGGCCCAGAACAACCCTTGAGGGCTTGAGAAGGAACTGATGAAAGCGGTGAGCGGCGCGGCCTCGGTGGTGGTCAGCCGGATCGTCCAGAACGCTTCGTTCCATGCCAGGATGATGTTGAGCAGCATCGTCGAGGCGATGCCCGGCACAGCCATCGGCGTCAGCACATAGACGATCTCGTTCCAGAGCGATGCGCCGTCCATGCGCGCCGCTTCCAGGATCTCGCCAGGGATTTCGCGGAAGTAGGTGTAGAGCATCCACACCACGATCGGCAGGTTGATCAGCATCAGCATGATCATCAGGCCGATGCGGCTGTCGAGCAATCCGGTGTCGCGGAAGATCAGGTAGATCGGGAACAGCACGGCAACCGCCGGCATCATCTTGGTGGAAAGCATCCACATCAGGATGTCCTTGGTCCACTTGCCCGGCGAGAATGCCATCGACCAGGCCGCCGGTATGGCGACGAGCAAAGCCAGGACAGTCGAGCCCACCGACAGGAACACCGAGTTGAGGAAGAACTTGAAGTAGCCGCTCTGCGCCTCGACCGCCGTATAGCTCTCCGTGGTTCCCGACGGAAACAGGTTGAAGCCCTGGATGGCCTCCTGCTCCGATTTGAACGAGGTGATGATCGTATAGAGGATCGGGAAGAAGATCAGCAGGGCGACGATCCAGGCGGCCGCGGTCGCGATCGTCTTGTGCTGGGTGCTGACTGCACGTGCCATGGTCAGGTCCTCCCGTATCGGCGATATTGGCGGCAGGGTCGACCCCCACTCCGGTTTGCTGCGCAAACCACCTCTCCCCCGATCGACGGGGTAGAGGAAGGGCGCGGCTTCGATGCAGGCGTTTCCTCTGCCCCGGGCAGGGGGAGAGGTGTCCCGCGTAGCGGGACGGAGTGGGGGTGGTTCAGCGCCCGTAGCATCGTTTCCTCCTTATTTGTCCAGATTCTTGCCGACCGCGCGCATGGCGAAGAAGGCGACGATGTTAGCGAGAATGACGGCGAGGATACCGCCGGCGGATGCCTGGCCGATTTTGAACTCCAACAGTGCCTTCTGGTAGACGAGGAAGGGCAGGTTGGTGGAGGCGTAACCCGGGCCGCCATTGGTGGTGACGAGGATCTCGGCATAGACCGACAGCAGGAAGATCGTCTGGATCAGTATGACGACGGTGATGGCGCGCGACATGTGCGGCAGCGTCAAATAGATGAAGCGGCTGATGAAGCCGGCCCCGTCCATCTCGGCGGCTTCCTTCTGCTCGCCGTCGAGCGACTGCAGGGACGTCAAGAGGATCAATGTCGCAAACGGCAGCCACTGCCAGGCGACGATGATGATGATCGCCAGCATGGGATACTGCCCGAACCAGTCGATCGGCTGCCCGCCGAAGAAGCGCGCAATGTCGGCAAAGACGCCGTATTGCGGATGCATGATCATGTTCTTCCAGACCAGTGCGGCGACCGGCGGCATGACGAAGAACGGCGAGATAACGAGGATGCGGACGATGCCCTGTCCCCACATCGGCTGATCGATCAGCAGCGCCAGCAGGATGCCGCCGATCACCGTGATCAAAAGCACGCTGCCAACGAGGACAAGCGTGTTGAGGATCGACTGCAGGAATGCCGGATTGGAATAAAAAAGGGCGTAGTTCGAGAAGCCGACGAACCCGTCTCGGATCGGGTTGAGCGGATTGTACTGCTGGAAGGAGAACCACAGGGTGAATGCCAGCGGAACGATCATCCAGACGAACAGCAGCACCACGGATGGCGCCATCATGAAGCGGGCAAGCGAACGGGTCTGCTGAGTAGCCATGACGGTCACCCTTCAACGGTCAGCCAAATTTTCAGAGTTTGCCAATTTTTCAGAGTTTTGACGGTGGCCGCCCGAACTGGGATTCGGGCGGCCGCCTGCTGGTCAAGGTGCGGGCCGGCCATGATGGGCAACCGGCGTTCGGCACCGGGAGGAGCCTACTGGATATAACCGCCTTCGGTCATCGTTGCGGTGGCGGCGTCCTGGGCCTGCTTCAGAGCATCATCGACGCTCGTCTGGCCGGCGAGTGCGGCCGAGAACAGCTGACCGACGGTGGTGCCAAGGCCCTGGAACTCGGGTATGGCGACGAACTGGACACCGACATAAGGCACCGGCTTGACGGTCGGATGCGTCGGATCGGCGGCGTTGATCGAGTCCAGCGTCATCTTGGCGAACGGCGCCGCCTTCTGGTATTCCGGGTTGGCGTACAGCGAGGAGCGCGTTCCGGGCGGAACATTGGCCCAGCCTTCCTTCGATGCGACGAGCTCGAGATAGTCCTTGCTGGTTGCCCAGGATACGAACTTCTGAGCGGCGTCAGCCTTCTGCGTGCCGGCGGGAATGGCCAGCGACCACGCCCACAGCCAATTGCCGCGCTTGCCCAAGCCATTGTCGGGCGCCAGCGCATAACCGACCTTGTCGGCGACCGTGGAGTTCTTCGGGTCTGAGACGAAGGAGGCAGCGACGGTGGCGTCTATCCACATGCCGCACTTGCCCTGCTGGAACAGCGCCAGGTTTTCGTTGAAGCCGTTCGAAGATGCGCCCTCCGGGCCGTTGGCCTTCATCAGGTCGACATAGAACTGCAGCGTGTTCTTCCACTCCGGCTGGTCGAACTGCGGCTTCCAGTTCTCATCGAACCAGCGTGCGCCGAAGGAATTCGACATGGCGGTCAGGAAGGCCATGTTCTCGCCCCAGCCGGCCTTGCCGCGCAGGCAGACGCCGTTCACGCCACTGGCGCGATCCGTCATCTTCTCGGCGGCCTGCTTGATGAAGTCCCAGGTCGGCGCGTCGGGCATGGTCAGCCCGGCCTTCTCCATCAGGTCCTTGCGGTACATGACGAAGGAGCTTTCGCCGTAGAACGGTGCCGCATAAAGCTTGCCGTCGACCGAGAGGCCACCGGCGATGGCCGGGATGATGTCCTTGACGTCATAGTCGTCGCCGAGCTTGTCGAGCGGCAGCAGCCAGCTCTGCTTGGCCCAGATCGGAACCTCGTAGGTGCCGATGGTCATCACGTCATACTGGCCGCCCTTGGTGGCGATGTCGGTGGTGACGCGCTCGCGCAGCACGTTCTCCTCGAGCGTGACCCACTGGAGCTGGATGTCGGGGTTCTTGGCGGTGAAGTCGTCGGTCAGCGTCTGCATGCGAACCATATCGCCATTGTTGACGGTGGCGATGGTGATGGATTCGGCATGCGCGGCGAACGCGAGGGTGCTGGCCGACAACAGACCCAGGGTGAGCGTGCGAAGTTTCATGAAATTCCTCCCATAGACCAAGCTGAGCATTTGCCTTGGCTTTGGGCAATTACTCACTCTGCATGATTTATGTCAAGCCGGATTCGTTGCTGCAGCGCAGCACGAAAGCTCATGCGGCATCCGCTTCCGGAGGCTTAAGGGAATATCTCAAGCCGGCTAGAGCGTCGGACGCTCAGGTTGAATCGAGAGGGGATTCCAGTGAGGCGACGTTCGTGATTCACTTCCTGTAGGA
>NZ_JBVVQU010000084.1:0-19360 GCF_055811555.1 Mesorhizobium sp. WSM4813 | reverse complement strand
CGTGCAGGCTGGAACGATGCTTATCTCTTCCAGCTCATGACTCAAATGCGATAGCCCTGCCCTCAAGAGGGGAGATTGGCCGTCACTGCGGCCTTCGCCAATCTCCAACGTTGCAGGAGTGAGCGGAGCGCGGAAGCTGCTGATCTCCCCCTTTGCGGCCCTTTGCGGGGGGAGATGGCCGGCAGGCCAGAGGGGGGTGCTGTCCCTTCAACATCAAAGACTTACGGTCTGCGCAGCGAGGAACCATCAATTATGAAGCCGCATCGACAGGTCGAGCGAGGCTGGCAGCGGATTCCACCAGCCTGTCCGAAGGCCGGCGATACGCAGAGCCGCCGCCGTCCAGGTGTTGCAGCCGACCAGCGCATTGAAATGACCGTTGGCTTCGTAGAAGCGGTCGAACCTGGAATAGCCGGCATTCTCGATCAGGATCGGACCGTTGGGCCCTTGCTGGAAACTTGCGGCGATGAAGTCGAGCAGTGCTGCAAAACGCTCCTCGCTGATGTCGAAGCGGGCGACGTCAGGGTGCAGCTCGACAATGTTACCGGCGACATCGACATGCATCACCGAGGAGTCAAGGGTTAGCGCCTTCATCACCGGCACCGCCTTCAGCGCCGACCAGGTCGGCGTCTCCAGATAGAAGGCGCGGCCTCCCCAGCCGAAGACGATGTAGCGGACCTCAGCCATGTCGACCTGAATGCCGTCATCAATCAGGAAATGGAAGCGCTTGCGCACGTCGTCGTCGACCGGGACGGCGATATCGGTGTGGATCGGATTTTTCAGCACCAGGATGTGCCTGCTGGCGACCGGATCGGCGGTGGCCGCCGGCAACGTCGGCCGTGGAATGAACGTGCCCAGCATCACGGCAAGCGCGATTACCACCACCAGAATGGCGAGAAAACGCCCAAGCTTTTTCATGGGGACGGCTTTTTTCATGAGGAACCGCCTTGCAACCGGGGCGCGATTGTCGGCTAACAGCTCAGACGCAAAAGAGCCCGGCCGGGTTTCGGTCGGGCTCTTTTGATTGCTCGAGCGCGATCAGTGCAGGATCTGCGACAGGAATAGTTTTGTACGCTCGTGGCGCGGATTGTCGAAGAACTCGGCCGGCGTGTTCTGCTCGACGATCTGGCCCTGATCCATGAAGATCACCCGGTTGGCGACCTTGCGCGCAAAGCCCATCTCGTGGGTGACGCAGAGCATGGTCATGCCCTCTTCGGCGAGGCCAACCATCGTCTCCAGCACTTCCTTGATCATTTCCGGATCGAGCGCCGAGGTCGGCTCGTCAAACAGCATGATGCGCGGGTTCATGCATAACGAGCGGGCGATGGCGACGCGCTGCTGCTGACCGCCGGAAAGCTGGCCGGGGTATTTGTGGGCCTGTTCCGGGATCTTGACGCGCGTGAGGAAGTGCATGGCGATTTCCTCGGCCTGCTTCTTCGGCGTCTTGCGTACCCAGATCGGCGCCAGCGTGCAGTTTTCCAGGATGGTCAGATGCGGGAACAGGTTGAAATGCTGGAATACCATGCCGACCTCGCGGCGCACCTCGTCGATCTTCTTGAGGTCGTTGGTCAATTCCTTGCCGTCGACGATGATCTTGCCCTTCTGGTGCTCTTCCAGGCGGTTGATGCAGCGGATCATCGTCGATTTGCCGGAGCCCGAAGGGCCGCAAATGACGATGCGCTCGCCGCGCATCACCTTCAGGTTGATGTCCTTCAGCACATGGAATTCGCCGTACCATTTGTGCATGGCGATGATGTCGATGGCGACATCGGTGGTGGAAACCTGCATCTTGGCGGCATTGACCTTGATCTCTTCCGCGCTGACTGCATTTTCTATGGCCATGGAAGGTTCCCTTTTTTGTTCTTAGCGTTTGTAACTGGTGTCGAGCCGGCGTTCCGTGAACATCGAATAACGCGACATACCGAAACAGAACAGCCAGAAGACGAAGGCAGCGAACACCAGGCCGGACCTGGCCGTCTGCGGCGTTGCCCAGTTGGCGTCGGAAAAATTCTGTTTGACGACGCCGAGCAGGTCGAACATCGAGATGATCGAGACCAGGCTGGTGTCCTTGAACATGCCGATGAACGTGTTGACGATGCCGGGAATGACCAGCTTCAACGCCTGCGGCAGCACGATCAGGCCCATCTTCTGCCAGTAGCCGAGGCCGAGCGAATCCGCACCCTCATACTGGCCCTTGGGGATCGCCTGCAAGCCGCCGCGCACCACTTCGGCCATATAGGCAGCGGCAAACAGCGAGACACCGATCAGCGCGCGCAGGAACTTGTCGAAGGTGACGCCGGCCGGCAGGAACAGCGGCAGCATGACGCTGGCCATGAACAGGACGGTGATCAGCGGGATGCCGCGCACCGTCTCGATGAAGATGACGCACAGCATTTTGACGATCGGCATCTTCGATCGCCGGCCCAGCGCCAGTACGATGCCGAGGGGCAGCGACACGGCAATGCCGACGAAGGACAGGGTGAGCGTCACCAGCAGCCCGCCCCATAGGGAGGTTTCGACATGCGGCAGGCCGAACACGCCACCAACCAGCAGGATGAAGGCAAAGATCGGCAGCGCCCCGAAGAACAAAATGGCGTTCAGCCCCTTGCGCGGCACCTTCGGGATGAGCAGCGGAACCAGCAGTGCCACGAACAGGATGGCGACCAGGATCGGCCGCCAGCGCTCATCGATCGGATAGCGGCCGAACATGAACTGGCCGAACTTGGCGTTGACGAAGGCCCAACAGGCGCCGGACCAGCCGTCCGGCTGGATACCGCCCTGCGCCACCGTGGCGCAGAAGGTGCGGTCCGTGCCGGTCCATTGGGCGTTGATGAACGCCCAGCTGATCAGTTGCGGCAGGATCATCGCGACCAGCACGATGCCGATGATTGTCAGGATCGTGTCGCCGGCCGAAGCGATCAGGTTCTTGCGTATCCAGGCGCCCAGGCCGCGCTCGCTTGGCGGCGCCGACTGTGCCAGCGCCATTTCGACGCGGACGAAGGAAAGGTCGTGCTCCTGCATGTCCCTACCTCTCCACTAGCGCCATTCTGGCGTTGACCACGTTCATGATCGCCGACGTCAACAGACTGAGCGCGAGATAGACCACCATCATGATCAGCACGCACTCAATCGCCTGGCCGGTCTGGTTCAGCACCGTGCCGGTCGTCGCCGTCAGGTCCGGGTAGCCAATGGCGATGGCGAGCGACGAGTTCTTGGTCAGGTTCAGATACTGGCTGGTCAGCGGCGGAATGACGATGCGCATGGCTTGCGGAATGACGACAAGCCGCAGGATCGATCCCGGCCGCAGCCCGAGCGCACCGGCTGCCTCGGTCTGCCCCTTGCTGACGCCCATGATGCCGGCCCGCACGATTTCGGCGATGAAGGCCGCCGTATAGAAGGACAGCGCCAGGTAGAGCGACAGGAACTCCGGCTTGACCTGAAAGCCGCCAGTCAGGTTGAAGGTCGATTGCTTTGGATAATCGAAGCTCAGCGGGAAGCCGCTCAGCGCGTAGGCCAGCAACGGCAAGCCGATGATCAAAGCCACTGATGTCCAGAACACAGGGAATTGCTGGCCGGTCGCCATCTGCCGCTGACGCGCCTTGCGGGCGACGAACCACGCCATGGCAATTCCGAGAAGCAGGGCCACCAGGATAAGCCAGGAGCCCTCGCCCCAGACAGGGCGCAAAAAGTAGAAGCCGCGCTGGTTGAGAAATGAGCCGAATGGCAGGTTGATGCTTTCGCGTGGCGGCGGCAGCACCGAAAGCACGCCTGAATACCAGAAGAAGATGACCAGCAGCGGCGGGATGTTGCGGAAGACCTCGACATAGACCGTGCAGATCTTGCGGATCAGCCAGTTGTGCGAAAGCCGGCCGACGCCGAGGATGAAGCCGATGAGCGTGGCGGTGATGATGCCGGCGACGGCGACGATGAGCGTGTTGATGAAGCCGACCAGAATGGCGCGGCCATAGGTCGAATCCGACGAATAGGCAATGGCGCTGTCACTGATGTCGAAGCCGGCGCGCCCCCTGAGGAAGCCGAAACCTGACGCAATGCGCAGGCGCGTCAGATTGTCGATAGTGTTTTGGACGATCCACCAGACCAACGCCACCAGCACGATGACGACCACCGCCTGGAAGAATATGCCGCGGACCTTCGGATCGTTGATAAAGGAGCCGCGGCTTGGCTCCTCGCGAAGAATTTCCTGCGATGCCATTCGACCATCCCCTGGAAAGAGAAACCGGAAGGCAGAGAG
Organism: Mesorhizobium sp. WSM4813; assembly: GCF_055811555.1. Taxonomy (NCBI): domain Bacteria; kingdom Pseudomonadati; phylum Pseudomonadota; class Alphaproteobacteria; order Hyphomicrobiales; family Phyllobacteriaceae; genus Mesorhizobium; species Mesorhizobium sp. WSM4813. Next base: position 15,111 of record NZ_JBVVQU010000084.1, on the reverse strand, counting down.
CTGCCTTCCGGATCACATTTCGATCAGCGGATCGGCGGAGAGTATTGCAGGCCGCCCTTGGTCCACAGCGCGTTGATGCCGCGCGCGATCTTCAGCGGGCTGCCCGACCCGACATTGCGTTCGAACATTTCACCGTAATTGCCAACTGCTTTGACGATGTTGACGACCCAATCGTTGGAGACGCCGAGATCGGTGCCGATCTTGGTATCGGCCTCCTGACCGAGCACGCGCTTGATCTCGGGATTGTCCGAGGTCTTCATCTCTTCGACATTGGCCTTGGTGATGCCGAGTTCCTCGGCGCCGAGCAGCGCGAAGTAGGTCCACTTGACGATGTGGTACCATTGGTCGTCGCCCTGGCGCACGGCCGGTCCGAGCGGTTCCTTGGAGATGATCTCGGGCAGCACGACGTGGTCGGCGGGTGCGCCGAGCGTCAGGCGGATGCCGTAGAGACCCGACTGGTCGGTGGTGTAGACGTCGCAGCGGCCAGCGTCATAGGCGGCGTTGACCTCTTCCAGCTTTTCGAAGACGACCGGGTTGTACTCCATCTTGTTCGACTTGAAATAGTCGGCGAGGTTGAGCTCGGTCGTGGTGCCGCTCTGCACACAGACCGCCGCGCCCGAAAGCTGCAGCGCGGAGTTCACGCCCGGCAGCTTCTTGGCGTTGATCATGAAGCCCTGGCCGTCATAGTAGGTGACGCCGACGAAGTTCAGCCCAAGCGCGGTATCGCGGTTGATGGTCCAAGTGGTGTTGCGCGACAGGAGATCGATCTCGCCTGACTGCAGCGCGGTGAAGCGTTCCTTGGCGCTGAGCGGCGTGAACTTGACCTTGGTGCCATCGCCGAAAACGGCGGCCGCGACAGCGCGGCAGAAATCCGCATCGATGCCTTGCCAGTCGCCCTTGTCGTCCGGCGCCGAGAAGCCGGCCAGACCGGTCGAGACGCCGCATTGGATGAAGCCCTTGGCCTTGACGTCGTCGAGCGTGGCCGCCGACGCGGCCGAAGCCACCAATCCAAGCGCGGCGGCGCCCAGAATGCCGATTGCAATGTGTTTCATAACCCACAGACCCTTTTCTGTTTTTTTCAGGCGAACCTGACTTTTTTCCGTGAACGCAGCTTCCGGTTCCGGCCCATTCCCGGAACCCGCATCGCAACCGACGCGCTGCCTCCCATTCACGAACTGCATCGAAGGCGATTATTTCAGTGAGGTCAAGGAAAATGACCGAAACCGAATGAGTTCGAAAACCAATTGCCGCAAATGCCTGAATTGCAGACAAACGCGCCTGGAAATTAGTCAGCGGTGCGAACAAAGCCGGCAAAGCCCGGTCAACGCAAATCGCCGCTGCGCCGGCAAACCCTTCGCCCGGATTTACCGCGTATGACTGACTTGTCATGCGATGAATTGGCATATGCAAAGTCCGCCGGCTGGCGGATGGCGAACGGTTGCGCGGCCAATGCCGCCGCACTATGGCTAGCGCTTCATCAGAGGCGAAGTGCGATGGCAAAAGACGGCAACGAAATGGGCATCAACACGCGGCTTGCCCACTCGGGCAACAATCCGCACGACTATTTCGGCTTCGTCAATCCGCCGGTCGTGCATGCCTCGACCGTGCTCTATCCCAACGCGGCGACGATGGCGGCACGCAGTCAGAAATACACCTACGGCACGCGCGGCACGCCGACCACCGACGCGCTTGCCAGCGCCATCGACGGGCTGGAAGGCTCGGCCGGCACGATTGTGGTGCCCTCGGGCCTGGCGGCGGTGACGGTGCCGCTGCTCGCCTTCCTGTCGGCGGGCGACCATGTCCTGATCGTCGATTCTGTCTATCACCCGACCCGCAATTTCGCCGATACGATGTTGAAACGGCTGGGCGTCCAGGTCGAGTACTACGATCCACATGTAGGTGCCGGTATAGCGGCGCTGATCAAGTCCAACACCAGGGTCGTGTTCACCGAATCGCCGGCCTCCAACACTTTCGAGGTGCAGGACATACCGGCCATCGCCAGCGCGGCACACGCCGCAGGTGCGATCGTCATGATGGACAACACCTGGGCGACGCCGCTCTACTTCCGCCCGCTCGACTATGGCGTCGACATCTCGATCCATGCGGCGACGAAATATCCGGCTGGCCATTCCGACGTGCTGCTCGGCACCGCGTCGGCCAACAAGGCCTGCTGGAAACAGCTTTGCGAGACGTTTTACACGATGGGCTGCTGCGCCGGGCCGGACGATGTCTATCAGGTGCTGCGCGGCCTGCGCACCATGGGTGTGCGCCTCGACCACCATCAGCGCAGCGCACTTGATATCGCCGGCTGGCTGGAGGGCCAGCCGGGCGTGGCGCGTGTGCTGCATCCAGCGCTTGCCAGCCACCCTGATCACGATCTCTGGAAACGGGATTTCTGCGGCTCGAGCGGCATTTTTTCGATCGTGCTCAAGGGCGGCGGCCAGAAACAGCAGCATGCTTTCCTCGACGCGCTCAGGATATTCGGCCTTGGCTATTCCTGGGGCGGTTATGAGAGCCTTGCCGTGCCGGTCTTCCTCGGCGACCGCGTCGTCGCCAAGGGTCCTTATGATGGCCCGCTCATCCGCCTGCAGATCGGGCTTGAGGATGTCGATGACCTCAAGGCCGACCTTGCGCGCGGTCTCGCCGCGGCGGTGGGTTGAGCTGCAGTGGCGAGCTTCCAAAACCGATTCGGAAAACGCGCTCAACCTCTTGAAAAGACTAGCCGGATCACGCTGTGTAGCTGCTCCGGCTGGCGGCCCGGACCTCGCCTGATCTACCCGCGTCGCGCAACAATATTTCCCAAATCCGCTATTTCTCGGATTGGTTTGGCTTTCGAATTCAGCAGTCTGGCGTCATTGCAAGGCGTTTCAAAGTTCAACACTCCTAGGGGATCAACCCTAGAGTGGGATAAACCCCAGAGCACCCATGGCCTTTCGTCTTTTTTCTCCCATACTGGCCGGCGCGACACTGCGCGAGCGCATGATCGCCTGTTTCGGTGCGACGATCGGCATTGCGCTGACCGGCGCGATCGGTGGCCTCGTGCTCGGCAGCGGCCCGCATGTGCCGCTGCTCGTGGCGCCGATGGGTGCCTCGGCCGTGCTTTTGTTCGCAGTGCCGGCGAGCCCGTTGGCGCAACCCTGGTCGATCATCGGCGGCAACACCATATCGGCGCTCGTCGGCGTGATTGTGGCGCGTTTCATACATGAGCCCGTCCTTGCGGCGGGCATTGCGGTATCATTGGCCATCGCCGCGATGTCGTTCACACGCTGCCTGCATCCACCAGGCGGCGCGGCGGCTCTGACGGCGGTGTTCGGCGGCCCGGCCGTCATCGACGCCGGCTTCCTGTTTCCGTTCGTGCCGGTGGCATTGAACTCGATCGTGCTGGTGGCGCTCGGATACGGTTTTCACAAGCTGACGCGACGGACCTACCCGCATGGTGCCACCGCTGCGTCAAAGAACAGCCACGGCACCATCGATCCACCGGCGCAGGAGCGTATCGGTTTCCGGCCCGAGGACATCGATGCTGCGCTCGGCGCTTTGGAGGAGACGTTCGACATCGACCGCAATGATCTCGAACGGCTACTGCGGCAGGTGGAGTTACAGGCGATGGTGCGCACGCACCGGACCTTGCTGTGCGAGGATATCATGTCGCGCGACGTGATTTCCGTGGACGAGCATGCTGATGCCGACGAGGCTCGTCATCTGCTGCTCGATCACAATATCCGGACGCTGCCGGTCGTCGACGCCGAGGCCAAGCTTATCGGCGCCGTCGGATTGCGCGAACTGGCGCGGGCAGCGCAAGCGGTGAAAAGCGTAACAAAGGCCGTGGCGACTGCCTCGGCGAGCGCGCCGGCCATGGGCCTCCTGCCGGTGCTTACCGACGGCCGCAGCCACGCCGTCGTTATCGTAGACGACAACCAGCACATCCTCGGCCTCATTACGCAGACCGATCTGCTGGCCGCAGCGGCACGCGCGCAAGCTGGCGACAAGGCGTTGGTGGAAGCGGTAGCGTAGGCGGTGCCGGCAGCCGGGAAAAATGTTCGGGAACCTTTTCCCGGTTAGGCCGTCCAATGTTTCGATCGGAGGATTTGCTTCCGGTCATGAGATTGGCTCGCGATGAGGAAACCGGCCATGTCTGCCACCGTCATGCCCGCCGCATCTGGCGAGATGCAGCTTGTCGGCCGTGCGCTGGCGCGCGAGGGCGGAGCCTTCCACACGATTATCAAAATGCACAACCAGCGACTCTATCGTATCGCCCGCAGCGTCGTCCGCAACGACAGCGAGGCTGAAGACATCGTGCAGGAGGCTTATGTCAGGGCCTTTGCCCAGCTCGGGGATTTTCGCGGCGAATCCTCTCTCGCCACATGGCTGTCGCGCATCGTCATCAACGAGGCGCTTGGGCGTTTGCGCAAAAGGCGGCGAACGGTAGCGATGCCGCAAAATCTACAAGCCGAAATCATCAAGTTCCCCCTCAATCCCGGCGACGATCCGGAGCGGATGATGGCGCAACGGCAGATCCTCGAGCTTGTTGAACGGGCGACCGATCGCCTTCCCGATGTCTACCGGACAGTATTCGTGGCGCGGGTGGTCGAGGGTCTCAGCACAGACGAGACCGCAGAATTGCTTGATGTGCGGCCCGAAACCGTCAAGACCCGGCTGCACCGCGCTCGCGCCTTCGTCCGCAAGGCGCTGGCCGATCAGATCGGCCCGGTGCTGCTCGATGCCTTCCCCTTCGCCGGCCGCCGGTGTGAACGGCTGACCGCCGCGGTGATGCAGAGGCTTGGCTTTACGGACTGATTTTTCCCGAATTCCCGGGAACGTTTGCCCCCTTCCGGCATCCAATCATCGTCAACTGAAAATGCCCGGAGCCAACCGCATCCGGCGAAGGAGAACGTCATGTTTATTCGATCGACCACCGCACTGGCCGCGCTTTTCCTGCTAAGCGAAGCGACGTTGGCGCAAGCCTCCGACAAGCCGAGCGACCCGCAGATCGCCCACATCGCCTACACAGCCGGCGTGCTTGACGTCGAGGCGGCCATGCAAGCACTGAAGAAATCGAGGAACAAGGAGATTCTCGATTTCGCCAAAGACATGGTGCGAGACCATGAAGCCGTGAACAAACAAGCGCTTGACCTGGTCAAGAAGCTCAACGTGACGCCAGAGGACAACGCCACCAGCAAGGCGCTGACCAAGGCGGCGGCCGAGGAACGGGCGAAGCTCGCCAAGCTCGACGGCGCCGCGTTCGACAAGGCCTATGTCGACAACGAGGTCGCCTACCACAAGCAGGTCAACGGCGCGCTCGAAACCCTGCTGATCCCCTCAGCCGAGAACGCCGAACTGAAGAGCCTGCTGGAGACCGGCCTGAAGCTATTCCAGGGCCATGAACAGCATGCCGAACATGTCGCCGGCATGCTGAAATGAGAACAGCACCGACGGTGTCGAAACGGCATCTGTGGATTGCAATGGCGCTGACTGTTGCTGCCGCACCCGCCAAGGCCGAAACGATTGAGGTGACGGTCGAGAAGCTGGTGTTCTCGCCAGCCGCTGTCGAAGCGAAGGTCGGCGACACGATCGAGTGGATCAACAAGGACGTGTTCGCCCACACGGCGACCGTCAAAGGCGGCTGGGAGGTGATGATCCCGCCGAAGACATCGGCGAGCCTGACGCTGAAGAGGGCAGGTTCGTTCGACTATTTCTGCCGCTTCCACCCCAACATGAAAGGGCAAATGACGGTGACGTCGCCCTAGCCAAGCCAGCAGAGACCGCCCTGCACGCGCAGGGCGGTCGGGCGGCGTCAAGCCGCCTGGTAGCGGGGCACCGGCTCGCGGTCTGCGTCGCGGCGAACAGGGTGGCGCGGGCGGCGTCGTAGATTTCCCACAGCGCGACGGTTTGGTCGAGGTCCGCCAGGATGCCCATGATCGGCGAACGAAACATGCTGTGCTGACGCCACTCGGAAAAGCGCGATACCAGCAGGCATATGTCGTGTGGGTCGAGGCCAACCGGCGCGTCGAGGCGATTTTGGGGGCGGCCGCGGCCGAAAAGCTGAGGAGCCTCGCCGACGATGTCGCCTCGCAGGACTTTCTCGACGCCTATGTTTCGAAGCCGGCGGGCAGCACCGAATGGTCGGAGCGTTAGAGCGCCGCGCATCCTTTGAGACGCGCCGCGGACGGTCTGGTCCAGTCTTTCTACGACCAGCGACCGCCGCTCGAATGCAGGCGGACGACAATCTGTGCTAAAGTAACCCTATGAAAGCATGGCTGGAAGCGGCAAAGAGCCGGGCGCGCGACATCAAGCTCGATGTCGTCGCCCTGTGGTTCGCCGCACGCGATCCTCGGGTGCCCTGGTCCGCGAAACTCGTGGCGGGGATGGTGGCCGCCTATGCGCTTTCCCCAATCGACCTGATCCCGGATTTTATTCCGGTGCTCGGTTATCTCGACGACCTGATCATAGTGCCGCTCGGCGTAATCCTGGCCATAAGGCTTGTTCCGCCGTCGCTGATGGACGAGTTTCGAGCGCAGGCTGCCGCGCTCGAAACACGCCCGCAAAGCAGGACGGGAATGTTCTTTGTCGTGGCGCTCTGGCTGGCTTTGGCAGCCTTGCTGATCTGGGCTTTTTGGCCCACCCACGCCAAATAGTCCGATCAGGCTTTCTCCATGATCGAACGCCTTGAATACCTCCGGAACTACCGACGTCTGTTCAGTTGTTTGACGCCGACTCCAGCGAGGTGACAATCCACTTGCGCTTCACTCGCCAGTAGCAACGCGCGTCCATGAACCGGAATAGCTCGGCTTGCGGCGTGCGATCCAGGCATCGAGCCCTTCGCACAGATCGGCGGTCGGCGCCATGCGGGCGAACTGTTCGGCCTCAACCAGCAATCCTTCCGCGATGGACTGGTTGAGGCCGCGCGTCACTGCGGTAAGGATACTGGCGACGGCCAGTTGTGAGTGCTGGGAAATACGCTGAGCGAGATCCAGTGCAACCGGTATCAGGTCGTCGTGTGGAACCACTCGGTTGACGAGGCCGAGTTCGAGTGCGCGTTGCGGCGAGAACGCCTCGCCGGTCAGCAGCAATTCGAGCGCCCGCTTTCGTCCAGCGAGCCTCGGTAGGCGCTGCGTGCCGCCGAAGGTCGGGGGCATGGCGAGAATGATTTCGGGCTTGGCGAATGAGGCACGCTCGCTGGCGACGGCAAGTGGCACGGCCTCGGTGATTTCGCAGCCTCCGCCAAAGGCAAGGCCGTTGACGGCGGCGATGACGGGTTTGCGGAACGCTTCCAGCCGCGCCGTCAATCGCTGCCCGCGCATGACGAAATCGCGCAAGGCGACATCGGCGCCAAGCGCCACGCTTGCTGAGAATTCGTGGATGTCGCCGCCCGCCGAGAACGCCCGCTCGCCTGCGCCGGTGAGGATGACTGCCCGGATGGAGCCATCGATCTCGACGGCGTCGAGGATGGCCAGCAGGCGGTCGATCAAGGCGTAGTTCAGCGCGTTGAGTTTTTCAGGGCGATTGAGAGTCAGCACGGCAACTCCGTCGCGAACCTCGCCTAGGACAAGTTCGGTCATTTGGCTTCCTTTCCCGGATACGGTGGCAGGAAAGGATCAGGCTTTCGATTGTTTGTATATTCACTAGTCGGTATACCTCATGCTATGAAGCAAGCGCCCAGCCCTACCCGCAAACGCATTGTCGACGCCGCGACGAAGCTCTTTTATTCCGAGGGGATTGGCCGCGTCAGCGTCGATGCCGTCGCCGAAAAGGCAGGCCTCACCAAGCGCACGCTTTACTATCATTTCAAGAGCAAGGACGACCTGATCGCTGCCTATCTCGATGGCCGCGACCAGCCGAACCTGAAGCAGATGGCGGGCTGGTTCGACGCCGCCGAAGGCGGTCCCGATCGCAAGGTCGAAGCGATCTTCACCAATCTGGCACGCGTGGCACGCCATCCCAGGTGGAAAGGATGCGGTTTCCTGCGAACGGCCGCGGAACTCGCCGCCATGCCCGGGCACCCGGCGATCAAGGTCGGGTCGCGACACAAGGCGAATTTCGAAAAATGGCTGGCCAGCGAAATGTCAGGCCGCGGCATCTTGGAGCCGCAGACCCTGGCGCGCGAAATCGTCCTTCTCATGGACGGCGCCTTCTCGATCATGCTGATCCACCGCAACCCCGACTATATCGAGGCGGCGGGGCATGCCGCCTCGACGCTTGTTCGGGCGAGATCCCAAAACAGCGTATGATGACCGGCTCGCAGTGCTGCCGCAACGATCCGTGTCGCCTAAACCCCGAGCGCCAGCCATGCCGTCCCGGCAAGCAGCGTAACCAGCGTCAGCGGCAGACCGACCTTGAAGAAGGCGGCGAAGGACAGTGGTGTGCCGGAGACCCGCGCGTACTCGGCGACGATCAAATTGGCGACTGAACCGAGCAGCGTGAAATTACCGGCCAGCGTCGAGCTCATGGCGACGACCAGCCAGGCGCGCTCGGGGTCTTCCAGGCCGGGTATGAACGGCCGCAGCGCCAGCACGGCCGGAACGTTGCTCATGATGTTGGACAGCACAGCGGTGAAGCCGGACAGCCGCCAGACGTCGTCCAGCCCGAGGTCTTTTGCCAAGACGACGATGTCGGGGCTGAGCAGCGTCTTCTCGGCGCCGGCGACGACGATGAACAAGCCGGCAAACATGAACAGCAGCGGCCCGTCGATCTCGCGGTAGATGCGCGCCGGCTTGATGGCGCGGGTCACGAGAAGAATGGCGCCGCCGATGAGCGCCGCCTTGGCAACCGGAACGCCGGCAAAGAAGGCGATCGCCAGCCCGATGCAGACCACCACCGCCTTGAGCACCTGTCCCGGCAGCATACGGCCGCGATAGACCTCGGGGCTGAGTTCGGCCTTGCGCGCGAATTCGGTGCGATAGACGATCCGTACGATGACGATGACGGCGCCGAGGCCGAACAGCGCGACCGGCGCCAGGGCTGCCGAGAAGGCCGGATAGGATATCCCCGGCAGCGCGCCGATGACCATATTCTGCGGATTGCCGGTGATGGTGGCGACGCTGCCGCAATTCGACGCCGTCGCCGTAGCGATCAGATAGGGGACAGGGTTGCGGTTGATGACGCGGGTGACGTGGACGACGATCGGCGCCATGACCAGGCAGATCGCGTCGTTGACCAGGAACGCTGACAGAACGCCGGTCAGCAGCGTCACCATCACCAGCAGCATGAACGGCGCGTGCGCGTGCTCGATGGCGACGGCGCCGAGCGCGCGAAAAGCGCCCGACACTTTCAGATGCGCCACGACGATCATCATGCCGAGCAGCAGCGTAATGGTGTCGAAATTGATGGCACGGTAGGCGTCCTCCAGGCTGAGCGCACCGATGGCGATCATCGCCGCACCGCCGAGCAGCGCGATGCCTGCCCGGTCGAGGCGCAAGCCGGGGAACCTGCCGACGGCGACGCCGGCATAGGTCAGGATCAGGATCAGCAGTGCCGCCGCACCCATCAATGTCATTCGTGGAAAAGCCCCGTTCAGGTCCGCCCTGCCCCGCCATAAGGGTAGCCGGCGCAAGCTGTGATTCCTGCCGCCACACTCACCCGAGCTCAATCCGATCGGGCGAGCCTTGGCAATATCAAACATTGATGCGACGCGCACAGCGTCGAACCAGGCGCATCATCGGCCAACTCATCCCGACAATCACACCAGCATTGTTTCTCGTAAAACGTTGGGGGTATGCTTCCGTCAAAGATAAAGGCTTAGAAGAAGCCCAAGCTCATTGGAATCATGGCGAGGATGGAGACTGTCCCCACCTTTGGGCCGGCCGACCAGCAAAGCGAAGAACGCGCCTTCGGCATGGCAAAGCGAGCGCTGAACACCCGGCTGACGCGGCATACGATCTGGCGCAGGCAGTTGGATGGAAGCACAGTCTTCATGCCAAGCCGCGTGAGGCGCCAAAGTTCTACATCGCGATCGGCGCCTTCACGCTGAATCGGCCTGAATTTCCTGGGTTTCAACCCAATGAAGGCGCTCGTCTGGTCCGGCATCGTGCAGGGCTTTTCCACGCCGCCACTGCTTCTTCTTATCATGCTAATGACGAACAACCCGCGGATCATGGGAGACAAGGTCAACAGCCGCACAACCAACGCTCTGGGATGGGCTACTACGGTCGCAATCTTTTCCGCCTCTTTAGGGCTGGTAGCGACCTGGTTTATCTAGGTCACCATGACGCTCGGCGCCATACCCCGGCAATTCGAGCTCACTTTCGATGAAGGATTTGGTCTGCACATCTGCCGCATCTATCGCGCCTCCGGCGGGGGAGTGGCCAAGTGCGCGTGCTTCTTGAAGATACCAATCTTGTCGGGATAGGTAATCCGGATCTGGCGTCCGCATCCCTCGCACCTGTAGTGGGAGACGACCTGAAACCAACTGCCGTTCTTGATGACGGTGAAGTTGCACTGCGGGCATTGGAAAGTCAGGCCAACAGAGAACAGGCTGGGAGAGAGGGACATTGCAGCGCTTCGCTTTCTTGAGTGCTTAACGGCGGCTCTGGTTAGTCCAGCGTCTCGAGCACAAAGGATGCAGCAATAAAATCGTCGGCATCGATTCTGCCCTTGCCATCCTCCATGACGGCTGCGACCTTTCGAAAGGTCATCAGTTCGCTCTCGGTAATCCGGGCGCCGCGCATCCTCTCGCTGAGGTCAGCCACTCGCATTCGCAGCGCCTCGGAGGCTCCAATCTCACGGTTTGACATGGTGATATCCTCCCTTGCTGGCTACCCGCCGCACCTTTCGGCACGGCGGGCTGTCCTCCCAGTCGCATTCGTCATTCGATAATTTTGATGATCTTGCGTGTGCCCGGGTCAACGACAACGGTTCGGTTGTCGACGACAACGGTCCGGTATTTGGTTTTGGGAACTTCATGAAGTTCGACCGTCTCGGGCACGGTTGAGCCGATATTGAGCTCCACTCCAGGGATTTTCACCGATGCGAGCGGCTGTTTCTTCACATATTCCCTGATGACCGTCTCCTGTTCAGGCTCGATGATTACGTCCTGAGCAGCAGCGGCGCCGATGCCCGCCAGCAGCAGAAATCCTGCGGCGAAAGTTGAAAGATGCATTCTCATAATGGGCTCCTTGCGTGAGTTCCGCTGAACGGCTCGTCGCGCCAGCCCCACCCAACCTCAGGCGGCCGCAAACGTTCCCTGATTGGGCTTCGGTCTTCTCAAAGGTAGGACCTAAGTCTGACGTTGCTGTACGCATAGGGCTAGGACGGGGCGCAGCCCGGAACCGGGACTGCCAGCACTCGTTGCTCGCCATGTGCTCACAGGAGAGAGACCATGGAGAATAGTGTTTACCAAGCTCGCTGGTTACTCGCTCCGATGTTCGCTGTATCGATCACGTTCCTGGCGATAGGAATCATCGTTAGCTAAAGGCACCCGATTTGAGATCCGCGCAGCTAAGTCCCTTCCTGCGCTGATAAGCGACCACCCGCCGTTCCTCGATTTGGCGGGTGGTCCGCAAATCATGGCTTGGCCAGTCCGGCCGGGCGAGGCCTGTCAACGATCAAGGTTGCGAGGGCGGCATCACCTCACAGCAGGTCTTCGGCAACCCCGTCGAACTTCCTGAGGCCTACGCTTGGAGGCTTCTGCTTGAGAAGGCCCTGTTCAGATGCGGCCGCCTCGAATGCAGCGAACGCAGCCTGGTGACTGCAATGTCCGGCCAGGCATTCCTCAACCATTCGGATTGCCTCAAGTCGGGACGGCTTGTCCATGAATGGCCATGGTTGCTGAAGCGCGGTCTCAGCATCAGGTATCGACGCAACCAGCATCGATTTGTGATTCAGGTAAATCGTAATCGGTATAAACGCCGGCATCTTTGTCGCTTCTCCAGAATTGAAGTGGCTAAACGCGAAGACATGGCGGTGGTTGCATGACCGTGCATCGGGCAGTGGTGCTCTGAATTCGCCAGGCGAAGCCGCGTTGCTCGGTCTCACGGGCTGGACGTCCGAAGAGCCTTGATCGTTTCGGTACCCTGGACGAAGAAGCTTGGCGATTATCTGACGCCCCTACCGCTTTGTAGCTAGGGCTTTTGCTTCCCGGAGCAGCGATGCCCATTGGAGCCCGAGGAAGAAGATAAGCTCTCGGGCCTGTTCTTCGGTAATGCCGGTTTCTTTGACCAAGCGTCGAACAACGATTTCAGGGTTGTTCGGCGCTCTATCCTGTTCGTCAGCCATAGGAGAAACTCCTTGCGCTGCTAACTTCGCTATCTGGCGCTTGTTCCCGAGCGCGTGACTAAAAAAAGCCCCGAGCCAACCCTATCCAGCCGTATCGGCAGTTGGCAGCTACGGCACGGGGACGTCAGTCCCCAAAGGGCAGCCGGCCGGCAGCTCTGGCGTCAGCACGGAGGGCTGCGGCCCGGAGTGGCGGCTCCGGCAAGTCAGCCGGAATCATCGACCTCACAAGTGGGCCGACTGCCTTGGCGATGAACTTTCCAGAGGCGAATGCTGAATCGCACCCTTCCGGGATAACACCGGTGTGCACCACGAAAGGCACGCCCATCAGGACGGGCGTTCATCTGCCAGCCACCTTTGAGCCTCCTCGCAGGATGCTGCCAGGAAGACTGTAAATCCTGCGTCGCAAAGCGCCAGTTCGAGATCGAACGCTATGAGAGGTTCATCCTCAGCAACGAGGACGACTGTCTTTTTCGCCAAAAGTGCATGTCCGATCTCGCAGCGCTTGTCTGTGATGACGTGCTGCAGAAGTCCCTAACTGTCAGTCTAATCGTTTGTTCCACACGAAAAAGCCCGCCGCACCTTTCGGCACGGCGGGCGAGCGTCCTAGTCGTTCACCAGGCACGAGGGGGTGGGCGGGGGGTGTGTGCCCGCTGCGCAGAAATCCTACGCGCGCCGGCTGCGTCGCGTCTAGCAACCGGCGGTTGGAGGATCGAGCGCTAGCTAGAAGAGCGTAGCAACCCCTACTCAGTAGCCGCAGCTTCGTCGGGCGTGAGCGCACATAAGCGCGGCCCTACTGATGCCGCGCGAGCCGGTCCATGGGTGCGTTTGCTTCGGCCAGACTAGCCAGCGCTTGCTCGACTTTTTGAGCCGAGGCGTCAGTGCGCTTGATGTGCCGGATGATTTGCTGCTTCAGCCGCGCGAGCCTTTCGGCGCGATATACGTATTTCGCAGTTCAAGGTGGAGGGTCGCTAGCCTCATGGGCGACGATTCCGATTATCTAGCAGTAGAATTCGCGGAGCCGCCTTTCGTTCCGATGTCCGACCTTGCCTCGCAAAGGGCTGGCCGGACGGCCGCGACGAACGAGCCGCATCCCTGCCAAAAGAGATCGTCCGCTGATGCTGCTCAGTCGACCGCCGGTCCAACCAGACGGTAGCGGAAGTGATTGCGGATGTGCTCGTTGAAGTAGCGGCCCTTGGCAAAGGCGGCTTTGAACGCGGCAAAGGTCTCCGGCGGCACGCCCTCAAACTCGTACCGTTTGCCGCTGGCCACGAACCACACCGAAAGGACTTTGCGCTCCGGATCGTATTCCGTTTTGCGTATCGAGGTGGATGGCATGGGACGATCGCTCGATTAAAAGCCGTCAACGATCGGAAGCCCGTCACGTTCCCTTCTGTAGGGGCGGCCCAAAATGGGGCGATCGCGCGTCATTCCGGCTCGACGCGCGCGTGCTGAAGTCTCGCCAGGAGCCGACCGGGGCGCTCCAATCGCCCTAACCGAACGGAAAACCAGCCCGGCAGCAATTCCGTGGAACCTTTCAAAGCCGCATGCCTTGTCCGTTCTTCATGGAAGGAGATGCGAAATGAGCCTTGACATAGGAAAAGTCGCCATAGCCTTGCTTGGCCTGCTTGCCTACAAGAACAGGGACAAGATCGGCGAGTTAATCACCGATAGGACCTCGACAGATCCCAAAAGCGCTGGCTCCCCCGGCGGGCTCGGCGATATCCTGGACAACCGTCTCCGGAATGCGGGGGCGGGTGATCAAGTTGATTCTTGGGTCGGTACAGGATCAAATCGCCCCGTTCAGCGCGATCAGGTCGAGAAAGCGATCGACCCGCAAACGTTGAGCGATCTCGCTGACCGAACCGGTTTGTCCCGCGACGAACTTCTCGACCGGCTCACAAGAGAACTGCCCGACGCGGTGGACAAGCTTACTCCCGACGGCCAGATGCCTGTGAGCAAAGGTCCAAATCTTCTCGACGAGATCCCTGGAGCTAGTCGCACTTAGCACCAAGCTGAAAAATGAGGGCCCGCGTCTCCGGCAGAGGACGCGGGCTGATCGGGAAATCCGATCGCACTGCGAGAACATGCTGCAGAAGCAGAACTTCCGCTCAAGCCAAGTTGTTTCATACGAAAAAATCCCACCGCACCTTTCGGCACGGCGGGCGAGATCAAATCGATCGCTGACAGGCTTGCTCTTGTCGGCACAAGCGAACGGCACGCCGTCGAAGCCTTGTAGCCACGCTTCGACGTATTCGTACCAATACTGCGGGACGCCACGCTACTTGCCGTCTTGCGAGCCTGACCCGCCATACATCCAGGCGCACACGTCACGCGTTCCTGGTCCTTTTTAGCTACGGCCATAATAAGTCCCACGATATGGATTGGCCCCAGGGCGGACATCTACCGGTAACTATCTGGGTCCTTAGCCTTCCCGGCCTTGCAACTAACCTTACTCAGAACAGCCTTACGGTAAGCGCCATTAAACACGCGGATAGCCCGTGTGAATTTAGCGGGAGGCGCCAAGTGTTTATCTAGCCCCTCGTTCAAAAGGAGGGGGACAGCCATCATGGCTTTTCCACTTTCGCTTGGTCTCAGCGCCGGGCACCTTTTCAATAGGCCATAGATGCCACCTGAAATTTCTGCAGCCCGATGCAATTTGCCATCTGCCATACGTGCCAAGTAATTGATGTTTTGCTCTAACTTCCCGGCCGAAGCAGTCGATATTGTGAAGCAGATTCCTGCGATGACCGTTGCCAAAATGCGGCTCAACGTTTCCCCCTCTTCTTGCATAACTCGCCCCTACTAATCACCCGTTATCATAGCTGTACGCATCCGGTGAAGATCGCAGACGTGCGTATCCGGCGGCCATGAGCACCTGAGCACAGCGGTGCTGGGGTCAAG
>NZ_JBVVQU010000083.1:0-20481 GCF_055811555.1 Mesorhizobium sp. WSM4813 | reverse complement strand
CGGGGGCTGCGCGGCGGACACGCCAACGTCACCGCTGAATGCCACGCCATTTTTGCAGAACTTGACGCACACAACTGCCGAGTGAACCGGGTCCGGAGATTGAGCAGGTCGAGTGAGCAGCATCAGCGGACGATCTCTCTTTTGGCAGGGATACGGCTCATTGGTTGCCGCCCTTCCGGCCAGCAGCACCACCACTGGCGTTCCAGACTGTGCCAACCAAATCGACGCCTAGGCTTCACGTTCGCGAACAGCCGGAACCAACGGCGACGACAAGCGGTTTACCAATCGAAGGGACTACAATGGATGCAGGATAATGGAATTTCTGGATTTGGAATTGGCGAGGGCCCGACAGCGGCTCAGCCGAGCGGAGCTCTCCCTTAGGCGTGCGAATGAAATGCTGGATGAAGACTGCGGAGTCGGCATCAATATTGCGTTGTGCAGCAGGATACGGGCTGCGCAACGTCGCGTGGTCGAGGCCAGATCGCGGTTGATGAAGATCGATCCAACCAGCGCTGACGGTTTTCGCGCGGGTTGACCATCCCGCCCGTCGATGCCGCGATAGGTCGGGGTCATGCGGCACTACCTCCTGGCCTCTGCCCGTGCCCACTTCGCAAGCAAAGCTCGCGCTGAACAGCGTCATGAAACGCTCGCAGTTCACGGTTGATGGTGTCACGATCGAACCCGGCACGTTGCGTCTGTCCGCCCAAGGTCGCAACCACCTGCTTCCAGTAGTTCGTCGCAGCGGCGCCGCGCTCGAAAGCACCTCGGCAACACGTCGGACTTTGCCGACACGCTTCGCCATCGGGAAGGCGATCACCAGACAGGGCGGGTTCCAACCCAGAAGTTCGAGCTGCTTCATGCAACCCTCCTCTTGGCTCGCGCGTAAGCGCCTAGTTCTTCACCTACATCGCCTGCCCCCGCAAGGGTCCAAAGCCACCCTCCGTCAACCCGATAGCCCGGCTAGAACCATCATGCTGGTATAAATCTGAAACACTGTCGTGCAGATCGCTGCGAGCGAAATCGGCACGCCAAACGGCACGACGCCTTTGCGGTCCAGGTGCTGGACGTAGAGGCGGAAAGCGCCTTGCGGCAGCATGAGCGGATTTTTGACGACCATCGCTGTGGCGAGAGCGAAAACCAGCACCACCGCCATCAGCTTGACATCGCCGGCCCCGATCTTGCGCATGGCCCAGAACGGAAAGAGCGCAACAAACAGCAAAAGGCCGGCAAGCGCGCTCAGGCCCATGTCCCACCACGACCCGGATTGCACCGACAGGAGCTGCAGCGAGCCCAAACCCAGGCAAAGCAGCAGCACATTCTGGTTGGATATCTTCTGGGTGGTGAAGTCGAGCCAGGCGATCCTTACCAGCAAAGGAATGGCTAGTCCCCTTCAGCAGCAGCGATGCGGCGAGCAACATGCTATCGCCTTACCGCTCGAGATTCTTCACGCTGGACGACAGGAGTTGCAGATTGTTGGCCACGGTCGGATCGTTGGGCGCCAGCTCATATGACCCTGCTGTCAGGATGTCACCGTCCCCAGAGTTTCCGAACGTGATAATTGATCCGCGGTATGCAATGGGACGTCCCGTAGTCGATCGCGGCTACATCCCGACCGAAACTCTCGCGCCGGCCTACTTGGCAGAGGGGGACTTGGAAGACGTGGCGTCGTGGTATGAAACCGACGCGGCTTTGGTGTCACAAGCGATCGGCTTCGAGACGAGGCTTGCCGCTGCTTGAAGATCAAGTTCGACGCCAACATCTCACCCAAGATTGTGACGGCAGTTCGAGCCTTGGAAGACGATCCGCCAATCGAAATCGGATCGGTGCACGAGGACTACCAGGCGGGCATCAGTGATCCTGACTGGATGTTTAAGTTCAGCGCCGACGGCGGCGCAGCCATGATTTCCGGTGACCACAACATCCTTCACAAGCCAGAGAACTTGATCCCCTATATCGAGTCCGGCTTGGTATCGGTATGGCCTTCAGCTGGGTGGCCGGACCTCAGACGGTTCGGCCAAGCCGCATTGTTATTCGATGGTGGATCACAACGAAGGAACGCATCTCGATCTCTGGCAAAGGCGACCGCTGGCGACTGCCGATGATCTGGACGCCAGGAGTTGAGAAGTTCACGCCGATCAAAGACCCGCGGGTCGACAGTAAATAGGGAATAGCCGTTGGGCTGGCATTGGCGGGCGGATCCCGGCCTCACTTCAGCAGAATGATCGCCGACGTAAATCGGCGGATGACCGGAATGAGGGCAGCCCTTTGCAGGGGCGAAGCTTGCGCGCTAGTATCTGCAAAACGGGAGGGGGACTAATGCCACGAATTGAGCGAGTAGAAACCCGCAAGCGCGGAATTCTGGCTATGACCGCAAGACACTCCGGCGACGTTCTCTCGACTGTGTGCGCAATAGCGTTGTTGTGGGAGCACCACTTTGTTCATTGACTACTACGAACTCCTGGAAATCAGCCCGAACGCCAACTCGGAAACGATAGAACGGGTATTTCGTTATTTTGCTATGCGCTACCATCCCGACAATCAGGATACCGGCGATGCATCACGCTTCAGTGAAATCGCGGAGGCCCACAATACTCTCAAAGATCCGGTCAAACGCGTGCAGTACGACATTCAGTATAAAGACCATTTGAAACTTCGCCTCGAGTTGATTGAGGAAGTCAGCAACACTAAAGGAATCGAACGGGACGGCGTCATTCAGGCAAAACTGCTCTCGCTACTTTATGTCAAACGCCGACAAGACGTCAACAATCCTGGCATTGGCGATGAAGAACTCGAACGCATGTCGGGCTGTCCGCGTGAACATCTGGAGTTTCATCTCTGGTATCTAAAAGCAAAAGGCTGGATAGGAAGGGTCGAAAACGGGATGTTCGCGATTACCATAGAAGGCATCGATCGCGCCAATACCGAACATCGTCGTGACACCTCCACCAGACTACTGGACGACAGAGGCTGAGGCGCGCTTGGAGGAAGGGCGAAAAGATGAAAGGAAAGGCCACAACCGCTACAAGTATGGCCGAAGCGGTAGGCATCGAACCCAAGGCATTTCGGCGAGCTCTCAGGGCTGAGCATTTCGATTGGCACAGCCGATATTCTGCCTGGGAGGTGGACGTCAAAAGCCCGCAGCATCTAGCGATGCAAAAGGTGCTACCGGCTCTTCTGGCCAACAAGGCTCCGATCTAAGGAAATGCGGCTTTGACCGGCGAGCCCGTGAAGAAGAAGCTGATTCCCGGAGTGGGCGTAACCCCTTTTGGCATCTATCAGATGGCGCAGTGCTATCGTGCGAATGCCGATGCGCTTGAAGCCGCTGCCATACACATTCTTACGCGCTTTTCGGACCATCCGAGAAGGCTGCTCTACTTCAAGGCGTTGGAGCATTTTCTCCGGAGCTTCCTCCGGCTCAATAGCCTCGACGCATGGCAGATTCGTGACTACCAACACAAATTCGCCGCCATGCTTGATTGCGGCAAGGGTTACGGCCTACGGATCTCCGACGATGCTGAGGCATTCATCCGATCGGCCACGCTGCGAAACGACTACGTGCGAATCCGTTATGACTTTCGTCTTGAGGATGACGATCTGGACCTCGAAATTCAATGGGACCTCGACCCTGAAGACCTTAAACGGGCATCTATGCTGTCCCTGAAGAAAGCGGTCTTCTAACTCGAAATGGCCGCTGGTCTGGCACTACAGGCCGCAGGGCGAGAGGTTATGCTGCCGAAGACCACGTCAGATGCGACACCGGTATGAAGACGATGCGGTGCCCATTGATGATCGCGCTGCGCTGCTTTCAGTGATCTGCTATATCCCCCGACGACGAAATCGTTGCGTCCACAGCAAAGCCACCATCGGTCGCCGCTCTCTTGAAGATGAACGTGCCTGCCCGTTCGAAGATCGCGATCGAATAAGGCGCGCAGGTTGCGCGCGCGATGTCGCGAACGCCAGCCGTCGGATCGGCACTGGTCTTCCGAAACGTCTTCGGTGGAGTGACCAACATCGTCACAACGGACAACGCGACGCTGCCATCACGGCGTCGATCTGATCAAGGATCCGGACGCGCTGCTCGACCCGGTGGTCGGCATCAGGGCGGCAATCGCGTTCTGGAGCAAAAGCGACTGCAACAAGCCGGCAACGCCCTGTGGCCGACTCAGCGGCCCGCTTCCGATCCCACCGCTGATCTCGCGACGCTGTCGACCTTTCCGCGCTCATAAGCGCCGATCATTCTTACGGCAAAGATCGAAGCCACGCCAACCATTGCGCCAGCAAGCACATCAATCAGGTGATGCCCACCCTCGGGAAGGGTGGCGATGATCATCAGAGCATTCAAAACAGCTATCGGCCACATCAGCCAGCGATAGTCGCGAAGCGCATAGACGACTATTATACCGAGAGCTGTATGGTAGGACGGGAAGGTGACCAGTCCGTTGCTTCTGGTCATGATCAGATCGAACGGTTCGCCGGATCGCAGTGCCATCAAAGTCTCGTGATGCCACATGCCTGCCTGGGCGGTGAAATGGTTGAACTGTTCTGCAGTTGGCTTGAAGTACGCATAGGCCCCTTCAGCCGGTACGAGCGCCATTATTGCTCCAGCGAGCACCGATGAGACGGCTAGCATCGCGATGAACTGCAAGCTCCTGTCATTTCTGTTTGTGGCTATATTCAACAATAGGACAAACGGCACCTGTGGTCCGAGCGCATGGTAGGCAAAGATCAGCACAGGAGCTACCAGCTGGTTATTTGTGACGGAGAGGAACCAAAGCCAATCGAAGCCCATTCGCGCATCGATAGCGGCGAGCACCGGGTCGGCAAGCGGGCGCCCAGTGGCGCTGGCCACATGCATTAAAACAGTCGTGCAGATCAGCAGTGGGACAAAGGCTGCCGCGACAAGCACCAAGCTTCCAAGGAAATCGGATGCCCGGCGAACAAATTGGCCTGCCCGCGAGCAATCATCCCGTAGGCGCCGCGTGACAAGCCACGAAACCAAACCAGCCAAGCAGATGCATAGTGCCACTGCTCTAATGTCATGCCAGTTAAGCGGCGAAAAGCGGACGGTCGAATAGGGCAGCCACAGCAGGTCAACAGCCCCAAGCAGGCCTGAAGTGATCAACGTCGCGTAAAGGTAGTTTCTTGCGCCCATAATCCTCACCGCAGTATTGGATGAATTTACCCGCCTTGGGCGTGTTTTGAGATGCGACATATTCTATCGCGGGTCAGGCGCCGGCAAAGATGCGCCAGCGAAACGAGGCAAGAGCATCGGAACGCGTTGTGCGTATTCATGATATTCGGAAAACGTCGCTCGCAAGACCCTCTCCTCGTTGATTATCCGCCGATATTGAAAAGCGAGGGCGATCGCGCAGATTGCGACCGTCGCCCACGTCGGATTACCGAGAAGAATGCCGAGCAGGACGATCGCTTCGCAGGCGTAGAGAGGGTGCCGCACGATTTGATAGGGGCCTGCGGTGACGAGCCGTCTGGCCTGAGCAGAGATGCTGAACGATCTGCCGAGCCACCATAGGCACCGAACGCAAAGCGCGAAGCCGATGATGGTAATCAGGTTGGCAGTGAGCTCAATCTGCGGAAGTATCTCGACTCGAGGGACAGCAATCAAAGTTACGGTGGCAAAGCATCCGATCAGTGCCGAGACTCGGGGTTCCAGTCCCTGCGCTGTCTTCAGCGGCGGAAGACGCGCCACTGTCGTAGCAACAACGAGTACAAGGAAGCCGAGCGCGGCAACGTCTGCAACGACGCCGATAATCAGCGCCGCTGTTCCTTCTTCGTCGCGAAGAGCTTTGACCAGGGTTGCGGCCTTCAAAGTCGCGCAGAAGGTGAAGTAAAGTGTCATCGTCGCGCGCCCGATGAAATCACGCGTCGCTGCTGGTGGGAGCTTCATGGATTTTGCCCTTCGGAATAAACGGATAGGCGAGTTGCTCGACGTAAGTTGGTGGAATGGGATCATCGACGCCATAGCGCTCCGGCACAGCTTTGCCAGGCAGGTGCATCGTTCCAAACAGCGCATCGATGAATGAAAGTTGGCCAGCGAAATTCTTGTCATATGCAGCGCGCTCGTGAGCGTGATGCCAGTGATGGAACTGAGGTGAGGCGATCAGCCATCGAAGCGGCCCGATGTTCAGCTTGACGTTGGCGTGAAGCAATAGCGCATGGGCGTGAAAAACGAACGCGAAAAGGGCGATCGACTGACTGCTAAAGCCCAACAAATACACAGGCACAAAGGAAGCGCTCTTCGTCAGAATTTGATCAACAGGATGGATCCTGTGCCCTGCCAACCAATCAAGCTCTTCTATGCTGTGATGGATTGAATGAAAGCGCCACAGAAACGGGACAGCGTGAAAAGCACGGTGCGCGAAGTAAAAGCCAATGTCCGCGACGAGAATGATTTCTATCACCTGCAGCCAAACCGGCTGCGATGACACTGCTCTGCCGACATAGTCCGGCACCAGCCGCCCAACCGTGCTCGTTGCCAGTGTAACAGCCGCAATCAGGCCAAGCATTATCGGTACGCCATTGAACACGGCATAGATCAGGTCGTTGAAGAAGGCTTTCCTGAAAATCTTCTGGCTAGGTCGTAGGCCAAATAGGCGTTCGATCGGCACGAAGATCAGAGCCGTAATCAATAGCGCTTTGAGATTTAAAACGTCCATACGGCACCCCGCCGACAAGACCCAATGCAAGCACTTCATCGGTTTTAGCGCAAGCTAATGGTTTCCAGAAGGTTAATCTCGACTCTGGCAGCCCGAAGTTCGGCGCTAAAGCGGCGACGCACCGAGAGCGTCGAGGGTGTATGCGATCTGGAATACTATCGTGCAAATCGCCGCTGCTGAAATAGGCACGCCAAACGGCACCACGCCTTTCCTATCCAGATGCTGGACGTAAACGCGAAAGGCGCCTGCCGGCAGCAGGAATGGATTCTTGACAAGCAGTGCCGCGACTAGCGCAAAAACCAGCAGCAGCACGGAAAACACGGCCAGGCCGCTGCCGCCGATCAGCAACGGCACCACCGCCATCAGCTTGACATCGCCGGCCCCGATCTTGCGCATGGCCCAGAACGGAAAGAGCGCGACAAACAGCAAAAGACCGGCAAGCCCGCTCAGGCCCATGTCCCACCACGACCTGGATTGCACCGACAGGAGTTGCAGCGAGCCCAGACCCAGGCAAAGCAGCAGCAGCACATTCTGGTTGGATATCTTCTGGGTGGTGAAGTCGAGCCAGGCGATCCTTGCCAGCAAAGGAATGGCTAGTCCCTTCAGCAGCAGCGATGCGGCGAGCAACATGCTATCGCCTTACCGCTCGAGATTCTTCACGCTGGACGACAGGAGCTGCAGATTGTTGGCCACGGTCGGATCGTTGGGCGCCAGTTCATAAGCCTTGAGGAAATTGCTGCGCGCGTCCTGCAGCTTGCCGCGCAGCAGATAGGAATAGCCGACATTGTTGTAATATTCGGGTGTCCCGCCGACCAGCCGGAAGGCTTGGCGATAGGCCAGGTCGGAGAGGTCGAAGCGGCGGATGCGATCACTAGAGGCGGCCAGGCCCATCCAGGCACCACCATCATTGGGCGCCAGTTGCGTCGCCTTGTAGAACAGCGCGCCGGCATTGCCATAGTTTTCCGCGCGGAACTGGTTCTTGGCTTCGGCGACGGCCTGGTCCGAGGCATAGTATTCGACGTCGCTGACCGTCTTCAGCCCGTCGAAGGCATCGCCAAAGGCTGTCACGTCACCTTTCGAGGGCTCGTTGGTGCGGACGACGCCGCTATCAGCCGTCTGACAGCCGGAAAGCACGATAAGCAGCAAACCGGCTACGGCTGCGAGGCGCATTGGCCCTGTCATTGCGTCGGCCCTGTCATTATCGTCCCCCAAAAGAGTCCTCCGACTCTGTATTGGTATTTCGACCAAAGCATATACCTGCCTAGAAGAAAATGCCCTTCATTCGGATAATAACAGGCAGCATGACAACCATCATCACCACTGGAAAGATGCACAGCCCCAATGGGATCATCATCTTGACCGGCAAAGCATTGGCGCGTTCCTCGGCCCGAAGGATTCTCTGTCCACGCATCTCGTCGCTGTAGACGCGCAGGGCTTCGGTCAAACTTGTACCGAGCTCCTCGGATTGCCGGAACAGAACCGCCAGCGCCCGCGCCTCCTCAAGCCCGATACGATCAGACAGTTCGCGCAGCGCCTCGCGCAGCGGCTTGCCGGCGCGCAACTGCAGAGTCATGATCGAAAGCTGAATACCGAGCCATTTATGGGTGCCGGCCAGTTCGTTGCTGACGCGCTCGACGGCCGCCTCGAGGCTCATGCCCGCGTCGGCGCAGGTGATCATCATATCCATGAAATCCGGAAATCCGCGACGATAGATCTGCTTTTGTCCATTCTCGAACCGGTCGAGCGCGATACTTGGAATCACGATACATCCCAACCCAAGCAAGGCTGAACCTCCAAAGGCGACAAGGCTGGGCAATTGGGGCGGCAAAACCTTGGACAAGAGTGCATAGGTCACAACAAAGCCGACGCAGACTGCGCCGAGCCGCGACAGAGTATAAATCAGCGGCGCGCCTGACTGGTAGAAGCCCGCGCGAAAGAGTTTCGCGTCCAGGGCGCTGGGCTCGTCCCGTTCCTTTTCGATCGATCGAAAATACGCCTCGACTGGCCGCTGTGCCGAGGTCCTGGCCAGTTCTTCCTGTCCTACAAGTGAGCGGCGATTGGGAATACCCTCTGCCATCAGGCTCTGCGCAACCAGTTTCCGCGTCTGCAGCGCCGGCATAATGACAAGCGCGCCTAGCAGGAATAGCGCCACCGCCGCCAGGAAAACCGCAATGGAGACCAGAAGGCTCAGATCCTGGGTATTCGAAAACAGGTTTATGGCTGGCTCCCGTCAAAAATCGAAATTGACCATGCGATACATGATGAAGTCGCCCAGCAGGGCCCATAAACCGAAAATCAGGAACACAGGCATGATCAGCGGGCTATCCCAGACATCGCCATAGTAGCTCGGGGCGAGGCCCGTGAGAATGGCGAGCATCAAGAGCGGAAACAGGGAAATGATCCACGCGGACATTCGCCCCTCGGCCGAGAGCGCCTTGATCTTCAACCTGAGTTTCTGCCTTTCGCGCAGCACCGATGCGAGGTTCGACAGAATCTCGGTCAAATTGCCACCGGTCTTGGCCTGAATCGACAGCGACACAGACAGCAGTTGAAGGCCCTCGAAGCCGACGCGTTGCGAGAGTTTCCGCACCGCGTTTTCAAGGCTAAGGCCAAAGGTGATTTCGTCGGAAACGATGCCGAACTCGGTGCCGAGCGGGTCAGGCATTTCACGGGCGACAAGACCTATCGCCACGGAAGTCGGATGACCGGCGCGCAGCGAACGCACGATCATGTCAAGTGCATCCGGCAATTGTTTCGCGAATTTCTGGATTCGCTTGGCGCGCGCGCGGCGGAGAACCAGAAACGGCAGGACGAATCCGATGACAAGAAAGATGATACTCGAAACCACAGCGGAGAAGTGCAGCAGGAACGCAAATACCAGTGCCAGTACCAATCCAGCGAGAATAAATATCGCGACAAACGACAGCGGATTCCCGGTAATGCCGGATTGAGTGTATAGCCTGTTCAGCCCGACCGCATTGAAAAGAAAATCGCCCGAGCCGGTCAGCCCACGTTCTCGCAGCAATCCCTGCAAGGTCTGTTCGGCCGGAACCTCGTCAACGAGCCGCTTCAGCCGACGGTTGATCGTGGTGACCGTTGAGCGGCGCTTGGAGTAGGTCACGTACAGAGTCTCGCCCCCAAGAATGACCGACGCCGCCGCCAGCACATAAATGAGGTAAAGTAATGTCTGGCCCGACGGCATCAAAGCGGAACCTGCGGGTTGAAAGCATCCTTGGCAAAGTGATGGCCGAGCGTCGCCGCTTCCTGGGCAAAGCGCGGACGGATGCCGGTGGCGCGAAATTCACCGACGATCTGACCCTCCGCACTCACATCGCGGCGAACGAAATGGTAAAGTTCCTGAAGCTGAACGACATTGCCTTCCATTCCGGTCAGTTCCGATATGGAAACAACCCGCCTTCCCCCATCCGAAAGACGCTGCGTCTGCACGATGATGTCGATCGCCGACGCGATTTGCGCCCGGATTGAATCATGGCTCATTGGCATGCCCGCCATGCCGACCATCTGTTCCAGCCGCGATATGGCATCTCGCGGTGTGTTGGCATGAATCGTGGTCATCGAACCTTCATGGCCGGTGTTCATCGCCTGCAGCATGTCGAAGGCTTCCTCGCCGCGCACCTCGCCGACGATGATGCGGTCCGGCCGCATGCGCAGAGCGTTCTTGAGCAGTTCGCGCTGACGAACCTCGCCCTTGCCCTCGACATTGGGCGGACGCGTCTCCAGCCGGCCGACATGCGGCTGCTGCAGTTGCAGTTCCGCCGCGTCCTCGATGGTGATCAGGCGCTCTCTGGCCGGGATGTAGCTCGACAGCGCGTTGAGCAAGGTCGTCTTGCCACTGCCGGTGCCGCCTGAAACCAGGATCGACTTGCGTGCCTGCACGGCAATGCGAAGCAGGTCGATCATCGGCTGGCGGATTGAATTGAACGCCATCAGGCGTTCGAGCGAATAGGGGTTTTTGGAGAATTTGCGGATAGACACCAGCGGACCATCCACCGAGATCGGCCGCACCGCGATGTTGACGCGCGAGCCGTCTTCCAGCCGCGCATCCACCATCGGCGCGGATTCGTCGACGCGTCGGCCGATCGCCGAGACGATCTTGTTGATGACACGCAGCAGATGCGCCTCGTCGCGAAAACGGATCGAGGTTTCCTCGATCACGCCGCGCCGCTCGATGAAAACGCGATTGTGCGTGTTGATCAGTATGTCGGAAATTGAATCGTCTTTCAGCAGCGGCTCGATCGGCCCCAGGCCGAGCATCTCGTCGGCGGTGTCGCTGGTCAATTGATCGAGCTCGCGAGCATTCAGCGGCACGTTGCGAGCGCGGACAAATTCCCGCACTATCGGCCGGATCTCATTCAGGATTTCATCCTTGGACGCGTTTTCAAGGGCGGTCAGGTTGAAGCGATCAATGAGGTGGCGGTGGAGCTCGACCTTGAGCGACAGGAAATCGTCACCATGCGGTTGAAGGTCGACAACAGGAGGAAGCGTCGGGGTGGCGGGCAAAACCGCCATCGGCTCGAGCTTTGGCTCGACTCGCAACTCGCTTGGCCCTTTAGTGAACCGCCCCAACATATCGCGTTATACTCCCCCGTAGAATCCGTCGCCACGGAAACTAAACGTTAACCACGCAGGGCACAAGCGCCAGCTTCGCACCATGCAATTTAATACTTCAGACATAGTTAAGATCAAGCATCAGAAAACGCGACGTTTATTTCGTCAGCGGCGCTGTCCTAATGGAGCGCGAGGACTCGCCTTTCAATGCAAGTGCCTTTTTTGCCACAAAGCCGTCATGGAGCCCCCCGCAAGCCCTTAGATATAAAGGAATATGCACTGCCGCTAATGCTGCCCCACTTCTGCCTTACCCACGTCCAAATTATGAACGAATGGTTAAGATGGGTTGAAAAACGAGCCGAATCAATGTTTTGGTCTGCTTGAGATCGGCAATATTCTTGCCAAATCATGTATAGGAAAGTTAAGAAACCCTTAATCCCATTTGACTCTGATTTTCGTCGGGACTTAGATCGAGATGACGGGGGATGCTTGGGTATGGATTTCATCCTTGGCTCGTCTCGTCGGGTTCAAACCTCCAAAGGGAGAAATTGGCATGAAGAAGCTCATGACGATGACCCGGCAGTTCCGCGACGACGAAAACGGCGCTGCCATGGTCGAATACACTATCTTGCTCGGCATCATCACCGTAGCTGTGATTGCATCGATCATAGTCGTCGGCGCCTGGGTCGGCACTCGGTGGACGACGCTGTCGGCAGCGTTGCCGTGATATCTTGACGCTGTCATCGACGCCGGAGACACCTGCGGCGTCGATGGACTAAGGTTTCGATTAAAGATGACGGGGGATGCTACGGTATGGATTTCATCCTTGGCTCGTCTCGTCGGGTTCAGACTCTAAGGGAGAATTGGCATGAACAAGCTCATGACGAGGACCCGGCAGTTCCGCGATGACGAAAACGGCGCTGCGATGGTCGAATATACCATCTTGCTCGGCATCATTACCGTAGCTGTGATCGCATCGATCATAATCGTCGGCGCATGGGTCGGCACCCAGTGGACGACGCTGTCGGGAGCGTTGCCGTGATATCGTGACGCTAATCATCGACGCCGCGACTATCCGCGGCGTCGATGATCAAGAATAATACAGCAAGCTGTGCAAACGCAGTCGGGTGGGGCAAGAAATGCGCGCAAACAGTGTCATCATGATCGTTCTCGCCGGCGTGTTCGGCGTGGTGGCGGTGGTGCTCGCCAATATTTGGCTGGCTAGCCAGCGCAGTGCAATGGCGCGGACGGATGATGTCCAGCGCGACACGGTCGTGGTGGCCGCAATGCCGTTGAAGTTCGGCGACACGCTGTCGGCGGACAAGCTGCGCGAAGTCGCCTGGCCCTCAGGCGCCGTCCCGACCGGAGCTTTCAAGACAACGAAAGAAATGCTGGCGGGCGAAGGCACGAAGCAGGCGCTGCAGGCGATCGGTGTCAACGAGCCCGTTCTCGCCACCAAGATCACTGGCCCCGGCCAACGCGCCACACTTTCAGCAGTGCTCGGCGAAGGCATGAAAGCTGTTTCTATCAGGGTCAACGACGTGCTTGGCGTTGCCGGGTTCGTTTTCCCCGGCGATCGGGTCGATGTGCTGCTGACGCGCAAGGTGCGTACCTCCCAGGGGGCGGACCAAAGTTTCGTCGACGTGCTTTTGCAGAGCATGAAGGTGCTCGCCGTCGATCAGGTCGCCGATGAAAGCTCCGAGAACCCGACGGTCGTGAAGGCGGTCACGCTCGAGGTCAGCACCAAAGACGCTCAGAAGCTTACCTTGGCTGCCGACGCGGGCCAGCTGTCGCTGGCGCTTCGTCAAGCCGCCGCCAGCAAGGGCGAGACGACCGAACGCATTACGCTTTCAGACTTGACCGGTGATACGCCGGATGATGTCGCAGCCAGGCAGGCCGAACTCGCCAAGCAGGCAGCAGCCGAGGCTGAGGCAGCAGCCGAGCGCAAGCGCGCGGACGACAAGATCAATGGGCTGACCCAGGCCGTGGAACGGGTCGGAAGCAGGCTCGACCTGTTGAGCAGCGCAAAACCTGCTCCGGCAGTGGCCTCAGCACCCCAGATGCAAGAAGTGGTTAAGGAAGTCATCAAATATGTGCAGCCGGAGCCGCCTGCGCGTGCGACGATCGGCGTCTTCAGGGGTGTGAAGCTCGAATCTTACGACGTGCCGCGACAAAAATAGCGTTACGGTATTGCCGAACGAATCGGCAAGAGGGGGTAGTCTAGATGCGTATGTTCCGGGGACCACTGGCGGCTGCCGCGCTGGCCTGTTCGGTCATGTTACTGCCGATCGACCTTGCTGCTCATGCAGCCGACCGTAGGATCGATGTGTCGAACCCCAGCGTCCACCGTATTTTCCTGCCCATGTCGCAGTCGGTCACGATCCAGGTGAACGCTACTCTCGGTGACATCGTCGTCGGCGACGAGAAGATCGCCGACGCCCAGCCAATGACCGACCGGACGCTCTATGTCATCGGCAAGAGCGCCGGCACCACCACCGTCAACCTCTTTTCAGAAGACAAGCGTTCGCTCGGCGTGATCCAGATCGAGGTCGGCGTCGACGTGAGCGACATGGCGCAGGCGATCCGGCAGGTCGCGCCCAGGGCTCGCATCGATATCGGTTCGATCAACGGCAAGGTCAGGCTTGGCGGCCATGTCAAGGACGGCGCCACGCTGGCGGCGATCATGCAGGTTGCCCAGCAATATGGCCCCGACGCGATCATAAACGCAGTGACCGTCGACGACAGCCAGCAGGTTAACCTCGAGGTACGCGTGCTCGAGGCCAAGCGCAACGCCGGCCGCGATCTTGGCGTCTCGATCAGAAGCAACAGCGGCTCGACCCGAACCGGAACCGGCATTGCCGCCGTCGACGAGGACGGTTTGGTGCTTGGACCGGGAAATCTGGTCAGCGGTCTCCTGGGGAATTCGAGCCCGTTCGCGGCGCTGATCACCCGCGTCATCGACAGCGATATCAAAGTCGACCTGATCATCGAGGCGCTGGAGGCAAAAGGCGTTGTGCGCACTCTTGCCGAACCCAATCTCACCGCGCTGTCGGGTGAGGTTGCCAGCTTCAACGCCGGCGGCGAAGTGCCAGTGCGCCGCCTCGTCGATGACGAGGTCGTGATCGAATACAAGCAGTTCGGCGTCAATCTGCTGTTCACGCCGGTCGTGCTCAACGACGACAAGATCAACATCAGGCTGGCGCCGGAAGTGAGCGACCTGAGCGGCTTCACGGCCGCCGGCGACCCGATCTTCACCAACCGCAAGCTGTCGACCGTCGTCGAACTGCGCGACGGCCAGAGCTTCGCCATCGGCGGGCTGTTATCGAGCAAGAACACCAAGATCCAGGAACAGGTGCCATGGCTCGGCCAGGTTCCGATTGTCGGCGTACTTTTCCGGAATTCGAGCAATCAGAAAGAAGAGACGGAGCTGGTCGTCATCGTCACGCCGCGTATCGTACGCCCGACAAAGCCCGGCGAGCAGCTGGCGACGCCATTCGACAAGACGCGACCAGCCAACGACCCGGAGCTCTTCCTCCTCGGTCAGCTCGAAGTGACCAAGGACATGGTGCGCAAATATGAACTCGGCCAAGGCGTGGTCGGCCCCTATGGCCACATGCTCGACCTGAAATCCAAGGACAAGATGATCTATGTCAAGAAATAGCGCCTTGATCCTTCTTTTATGCGCCGGCTCGCTGACTGGCTGCGCCGCCGACTACCTGAACAATTACGAAACGGTGACACTGGCTGCCGGCGACACGCAGAAATACAATTCGCTGCTGCAGACGGTCGATCCGCTCAATCCCGCGTCGAAGAACACGGCGATTGAAGGCGATGGCGCGCGCGCTGCCGCTGTTGCCCAGAATTACAAATTTCCACCACCACCGCCGCCTCCGCCGGCCATAACGGTCAATGTCGGCGACACCGGGGATTAAACAGAAGGATGCGGGTTCAGCGTCAGGCAAAGTGACTGGCGTCAGGGGAGCTAAGAGTAAGACCATGCTGCGGATTGTTCGCGCGTTCTGGCACGATCAAAGGGGAATAGCGCTGATACTGGTCAGCATCATGCTGCCGGCAATCATCGGTTTTTCCCTGCTGGCGATCGATATGAGCCGGGTCAACAACCTGCACAACGATCTTCAGAAGGGGGCTGATGCGTTTGCTCTAGCAGGCGCGGCTGAGCTGGATGGGACGTCGGGCGCTATCATCCGTGCTGACAGGGCGATCGCTACGCTGGTAAGCAATCGATATACCTTCTCGACCTCCGGCCCCCCTCAAACGCTAGCTGCCGCCGGAGTAACACGCCGCTATCTCCGCTCGTTGCCGGCCACCGACGATCTCCCGATCGTGGCGGCCAATGTGATCACCGACGAACTGAACGACGCCAGACTTGCCCGTTTTGTGGAAGTCACGGTAACCCCGGTCGGATTTGCCGCGATCTTTCCGGCTTCCTTCTTGTCACCTGGCGCCAGCAACAGTTTCAATGTCGGGGCAGTCGCGGTGGCGGGCTTCACCTCCGGCGTCTGCGATTTTACGCCTGTCTTTATGTGCAATCCCTATGAGATGGTGAACGGGACAAACAATGCCGGGGGATATACGCTTGAGCAGGCGGTTTCCAATCCGGCCGTGCATCGTCGGTTGATCGAACTGCGGAAAGTTGGAAATGGGGCTGCTGCTGGTCCAGGTAATTTCGGCTTCCTCGAGCCCCCGGCAAATGTGGGGAACGGCGCTCAAGCCCTCGCCCAGACGATCGCGACATCAAGGCCGATTGGCTGCTATAACTCCGCGAACGTTACCACGAAGACAGGTCAGAACGCCGGCCCGGTACAAGACGCCTTCAACGTTCGTTTCGGGATTGGAGCCAACGGTAACCACTTCGATAGTGCTGAATACGGTCCGGCCGCCAATGTCCGAAAAGGGGCGATACAGACCACAGGTAGCGTCAATCAATGCGCTGCCATGAACCAGCTTTCCTTCACCGAAGCTGGAACGATGGGCCTTCCGCGCGATGCGACAACGCCATATCAGGGCGGCAGGATGGGCGACGGAGATTGGAATTTTTCCGGCTATTGGAGCACCAACTTCGGTTCCGCTTCCTATCCATCGTCATGGGATACAACCAAGCCGACGCGCTATGAGGTTTATCGTTACGAGATATCGGCCGGGTTGGTGGGCACCGCATCGACAGGTGGAGAGATCGGAACGCCGTCGGCAGCTTGCCAACCGCCGGTCACCTCAGTTGATCGTCGGTTGATTTATGGCGCGATCCTGAACTGCACTGCACTCGAAGCTGCGGGCAACGGCCTGTCCGGCCACAGCACCAATCTGCCGGTCGAAGCCTTCGGCAGCTTCTTCCTCACTGAACCGGTTGCGTCACCATCGGATGATGCGTCGGTGATGGTTGAACTTGTCGACATAACCGGACGCGGCGGCCAGGGCACGCTCGACAATTTCCTTCGCGACGAAGTCCAGCTTTACCGGTGATGGCGATGATCGGAACGCTATGCCGCCACCTCGACAGATTTCGACGCGACAGCCGTGGTGCGGTCCTCGTCGAAATGACGCTGATCACGCCGCTGATGCTGATCTTGTCGGCAGGTGTGTTCGAGTTCGGCAATCTGATCCACAAAAAGCTGCTGATGGAGGCCGGTCTGTCGGACGCGGCACGCTTTGCCGCGCGCTGCAACAGCCAACTATATACTAGCTACCCTGGGTTCACGGCGATCAACTGCGCCGATATCGCAGCAAACATCGCGGTGTTCGGCAATGTGGCAATGACAGGCAGTCCGCGCATCAGCGACTGGGAGAAATCGGGGGGGGCATCCAATAATGCGACGGTGACCATCGCCGCCCCCGCTTCCTGTCGCGACGCCGTCGTCGCCGGCGTCACCCAATATCGCTCCACCACGGCACAAGTCTGTATCGTCCGAGCGGTCGGCAACTATCCATATGCCGGCGTCGGCATGCTGTCGTTCATCGGAATCGGTCCGATCACGCTGACCGGCTCTCACGAGGAGCGGTTGATCCGATTCTGATCATGATCAAGCGTTTTGCGAAATCGGAAGACGGCGCGGCGATGGTAGAAATGACCATCGTGGCGACGCTGCTGTTTGCCCTTGTTCTCGGCTTCGTGGATTTCGGCAATGCCTTCTATCAATGGAATGCGGCCACCAAGGCCGTACAGATCGGCGCAAGGCTGGCCTCCATCTCTAATCCAGTCGCGCCGCAGATTTCCACAGCTGGCCCGACTACGACGCCGGGAGCGCCAGTAGTCGCGGGTTCTTTTTCCTACGTTTGCAACGGCGCAACGTCGACCTGCAGCTGCACAGGCGCCTATTGTGTCGCCGGCGTGTGGTCAGCAGCAAATTTCACCAGAATTTATGCAGGTGACGATGGGGTATGTGGTCCCGTGGCCGGCAGTCGTCTCGGCATGTGCGACTTCTACCCCTATCTGCAGCCGGCGAACGTCGTCGTCCGCTACTCGGCTACAGGGCTTGGCTACCAGACCCGGCTGGGCGGTCCTGTACCGACAATAACAGTCAGCCTCCAGAGCGTGAACTTCCAGTTTTTCTTTTTGCAAGGGCTGATGGGTTTTACGAATATCACCATGCCCTCGATGCTCAGCACGGTCACGGGCGAAGACCTGAGGAGTACATCGCCATGAACGCCATCAACACCAAGGTACTCCCGACCAAACGAAAGCAGGTGGCGTTGTTCTCGTCGGATCCGCAATTCAAGCGCGAGGTGGCGACGCGGCTGGACGCGCTGGCCATCTACGATGTCAGGATCTCCGAGACGGCTGACTTCCTCAAGGGCCCGCCCGCTGAGACGCGCCCGGGCATCGTCATCCTCGACCTGGCCAATGGCGAGTTGCTCGGCGAACCCGGCATCGTCGCGGCGCGCGCCTTGTGGGCGACCGTGCCGCTGATCGCGGTTTCCGACGAATTGACCTCCGAAAAGACGCGCATCCTGGTTCGCATGAACGCCTCGGACTGGCTGCACAAGCCGCTCGACGCCAAAGAGCTGCTGAACGCGGTCACCTTCCACGACACCGGCAACCAAGGCACCAAAAGCCGCATCATCACTTTCATCAGCGCCAGCGGCGGCGCCGGCGCCACGACGCTCGCTCTGTCGGCGGCGGAATTCCTGGCCTCGAAATCCACCGAACGGGCGGCTTCGACCTGCCTCGTCGATCTCGATTTCCAGAGCGCCAATTGCGGCGCCTATCTCAACCTGTTCAACCAGTTCGACCTGGCCGGCATCATCGGCCAGCCGGAAAGGCTCGATGTCGAACTGATGGACGTCATCAGGCTTTCGCGTCCGTCCGGCCTGACCCTCTATTCATTCGAGAGGCCGCAGCTGCCGTTTGAGCCGCAGGGCGCCGATTTCGTGTTCCGGCTGCTGGACCTCGTCGCCTACCGGTTCGACGACATCGTCATCGACCTGCCGAATATCGAAACCCCCTGGCAGAATTCCGTGCTTTCGACGAGCGACGAGATCTTCATCGTCTTCGAGCTCAACGTCGCCTCGCTGCGGCAAGGCAAGCGGCTCTACACGAAGATCCGCGAATTGCGCGGCAATTCGGTGAGCATCACGCTGGTCGCCAACAAGCATAAGCGCAAATGGTTCGGCAATCACTTTTCGCGCAGCGAACTCGAGAAGATCTTCAAGGCGCCGCACATCAAGTCGGTCGGCCTGGACAATGCGCTGCTGACCGACGCGCTGAACCGGGCCATCCTGCCTTCCGATGTGGATGGGCGGGCGCGCTTCAACAAGGACCTGAAGCGGATGTTCAAAGAGCGGCTCGATGACGCAGCCCGGTAGATACCGCATCGTCCCGAGGCTTGCCGGCGCCTACATCATCGGCCTGGCCTTGGGGATGCCGGCCTGGGAATTCGCCCAAGCCCGATCCGCGCTGTCGGACCGGCTGCCGCTGCCGGCAATGGGCCCCAGCCTGCGCAAGGCGGTTGCTCTCCAAACCGCGGAACGGGCCGGCACGATCATCATCCGCAAGGACGAGAAGGCGCTTTATCTGGTGACCCGGCAGGGCCAGGCGCTGCGCTACCAGATCAGCGTCGGGCGCGACGGCTTTGGCTGGACCGGCATCGTCAAGGTCGGGGCGAAAACGGAATGGCCGGAATGGCGCCCGCCCAGGGAAATGCGCGCTCGCCAGCCGGAGCTGCCGGAAATGGTGCCCGCCGGTCCCTACAATCCGCTCGGCGCCAGGGCACTCTATCTGCTGCGGGACGGGCGCGACACGCTCTACCGCATTCACGGCACCAACGATCCCAAGGGCATCGGCTTCGACGGAACATCGGGATGTTTCCGTCTTACCAACACCGATGTGATCGATCTCTTCAAGCGCGTCTCGATCGGCGCAAAGGTGGTGGTCCAATGACGATGATCAGCGACCCGGATATGCCGGCAATCGACATTGGGCCGGCAACCCATACTGAAGAGCAAGCTGCAGAGGGGAAACCGAGCAATGCAAGAATGATCGGCGTTGTCGCCGTCGGCGCCTTGCTGATCACGGCGGTGAACATAACGGCCGCGGTCTATTTCTACCGCGGCATCAACGATCTGCGCTTTGTCGAACGGCGGCTGGAACAGCTCGGATCGTTCGAGCAACGGATCGCAGCCCGGCTCGACACGGTCAACAACGGCTTCCAAAGCCGGTTCGAAAAACTGGACGGCCAACTGCAGGGCAGCTTCAACGAAGTCAAAGGCAGCATTGCCCGGCTTGAACAGGAGCTGCCCCTGGACAGTGACGACGACATGTCAAGCGCGGCGGAGCCTCCCGTGATCACGACCACCATGGCGGAAGCAACTACCGATCTCGAAGAAGCGACCGAACCCAGCATCGTCGAAGCGCCGCGCCCGCCCAAAAAGAGGATCGCGGCGCCGCCCCCTCCCCCAAACTCGTCCTACCAGCGCATCGTGCAACCTGACGGCAAGGTCCACTACAAGAAAATCAACTAGAAGCGATAGACATCGAGAGACGGGTTTTTGCGTTCAGCTGCGTGCAGAGCTGCCGTCGTCTTGCTGGCAATGCCGATCGGGAGCGCGACGGCTGCGACCTGCTACCATGTTGTCAATGTCGACTTTTGGGATGTTCTCTATATCCGATCGCAGCCAAGCCACCTCTCCAGGGCTACGGGCGCAATCGCTAGAGCACGTCCTGTTTAATCCGGTTCATATCCTGCGGCTTTGAAGTAATTGGCACATTCGGCTGGGGTGAAGA
>NZ_JBVVQU010000082.1:0-20680 GCF_055811555.1 Mesorhizobium sp. WSM4813 | reverse complement strand
CCGTCCGCCACCGCACCTGCTTTCATAGCAGAGTCGGCAAGAAACAAGTTACAAGGGGGGCGCTGTCCCGCCGGCGTCAAAAAGGCCAGCATCGCCGCGACTCTCGAAGCGAGGCTCCGCCCTCGGATGACGAAGCGAGAAAACTACCCGACAAACGCGCGCTCGACGACGAAGCTCGCCGGATGATGCAGCGAGCCTTCCTCGAAGCCGAGGCTTTCGGCCAGTTCCTTGACATCCCTGAGCATATGCATCGAGCCGCAGATCATGATGCGGTCGGTCTCGGGGTCGAGCTTGTCGATGCCGAGATCGGCATAGAATTTGCCTGAGCCGATCAGCGCGGTGATACGGCCCATGCGCTCGGAGGTTTCGCGCGTCGTCGAATTGTAGAGGGTGACGCGGCCGCCGGTCAGCTCGCCGATCAGTGGGTCGTTCTCCAGCTCCGCAACCAGCTCCTGGCCGTAGGTGAGTTCGGCATTGTCGCGGCAGGTGTGGGTCAGGACGACCTGCTCGAATTTCTCGTAGGTATCGGGATCGCGCAGCAGGCTGGCGAAGGGCGCGATGCCGGTGCCGGTCGAGATCATGAACAGGCGCTTGGCCGGGGTCAGCGCGTCGACCACCAGCGTGCCGGTCGACTTCTGCCGCATGATGACGGTGTCGCCAATCTCGATTTTTTGCAGCTGCGCGGTCAGCGGGCCGTCCGGCACCTTGATCGAAAAAAATTCCAGCTCGTCGTCCCAGGCGGGGCTGGCGATCGAATAGGCGCGAAACACCGGCTTTTCGGCATTGGGCAGGCCGATCATGACGAACTCGCCGGAGCGGAAGCGCAGCGACTGCGGCCGGGTGATGCGGAACGAAAACAGCCGGTCGGTATAGTGCTTCACCGAGACCACGGTTTCGGCATAGACATTGGCCGGAATCGGGAACTGCAGCGGCCGGGCGCCTGCGGTGTTCAGCGCGGATGTGGTATTCATCAAACCTAACCTTCTGGCCAACCCGAGGGCGCTGACGCCAAACTCTCTGCTGCGCGCCCGAACCGATCAGGTTCCGGCGTGCCGTTTGCACACTGCGAGGCGGTAAGCTCTTGTGTCCGGAATTTATTAGTATACAAATGATATTTGCGTCAAGACGCCAGCGGGAAACACCTTTCCAAACTGAGACATATCTGT
Source organism: Mesorhizobium sp. WSM4813 (assembly GCF_055811555.1). Classification (NCBI taxonomy): domain Bacteria; kingdom Pseudomonadati; phylum Pseudomonadota; class Alphaproteobacteria; order Hyphomicrobiales; family Phyllobacteriaceae; genus Mesorhizobium; species Mesorhizobium sp. WSM4813. The sequence continues at coordinate 19,514 of NZ_JBVVQU010000082.1, read as the reverse complement.
AGTCCTGACATTTCGGGTTTCGACAATGGAAGAGAATTTTTCGGCGCAGACGCTGGATTCCTCGGGCAGCGTCGTCGCCGGCATCGATGTCGGCGGAACCTTTACCGACCTGCTGCTGATCGACGGGCGTCACGGCGGCAAGGTGCATATCGCCAAGACCCCGACCACCATCGACAACCAGGCTTTTGGGGTCGTTTCGGCGCTTAGTGCCACGGACTTCCCGGTCGACCGCATCGACCTCATCGTGCACGGCACGACGACCACCACCAACGCAGTGCTGGAGCGCCGGCTGGCCAAGACCGGCATGATCACCACGCGCGGCTTTCGCGACGTCATCGAGCTAGGCCGGCGGACGCGGCCGCAGGCCTATGGCATGACGGGTAGCTTCGTCCCGATCATTCCGCGCAATCTGCGGCTTGAAGTGTCGGAGCGCGTCGAAGCCTCGGGTGCGGTGCGCATCCATCTCGACGAAGCCGAGATGCGCGCGGCGATTTCCCAGTTGATCGAGGCCGGCTGCGAATCCCTCGTCATCCATTTCCTGCATTCCTACGCCAATCCGGCGCATGAGCGGCGCGCCGCCGAGATCGCTGCCGCGCTTTGGCCGAACAGCTACATCACGACAGGCCATGCGCTGCTGTCGGAAGCGCGCGAATTCGAGCGCGGCGTCACCGCTTCGGTCAATGCCTCGGTGCAGCCGATCCTCGAGCGCTATGTCGAGCGGCTGCGCAAGGAGTTGGGGTCGAAAGGCTACGCCCGCGACTTCCTGATCATGAACGGCAATGGCGGCATGATCTCGGCCCGCTTTGTCACCCGTGAATCGGCCAAGACCGTCATGTCCGGCCCGGCCTCCGGCGTCATCGCCGCCGCCTATACCGGAAAACGCGCCGGCTTCGAAAACCTAGTCACCTACGACATGGGCGGCACCTCGACCGACGTGGCGCTGATCCGCAATGCCGAACCGGCGGTGTCGAACGAGATCGAGATCGAATATGCGATGCCGATCCATGTGCCGATGGTGGCGGTGCATACAGTTGGCGCCGGCGGCGGCTCGATCGCCCGCGTCGATGCGGCCGGCCTGATCCAGATCGGCCCGGAAAGCGCCGGCGCCAATCCCGGCCCGATCTGCTACGGGCGCGGCGGCGTTGAACCGACCATCACCGATGCCAATCTGGTGCTCGGCCGGCTGGCGCCGAAGAAGCTGCTGGCGGTCGAAAATCCGGTCACCGTCGAACACGTCACCGGCATCTTCGAAGACGGGATCGGCCGACCCACCGGCCTGTCCGGCGTCGAGGCGGCGGGAGCGGTGCTGCGGCTCGGCAACATCAAGATGGCCGGCGCCATCCGCATGGTCTCGGTGTCGCGCGGCCACGATCCGCGCGATTTCGCGCTGTTCGCCTTCGGCGGCGCCGGGCCGCTGCATGCGACAGCCCTGGCGCGCGAGCTCGGCCTGCCCAAAGTGCTGGTGCCGGCGCGGCCGGGCATCACGAATGCGCTCGGCTGTGTCGTCGCCGATCTCAGGCACGATTTCGTCAACACGGTCAACCAGCCGGTGGCCAGTCTTGATGAAACCAAGCTTTACGCCGTCTTGGAACGGCACCGAAACGAAGGCGGGGAACTGATCGGCAAGGAAGCGGTAAAGCCGGAGACGATCCGCGTCACCCATTCCGCCGACATGCAGTTCGTCGGCCAGACCCACATCATCAACGTGCCGCTGCCGTCGTCTTTGGTGACGCGCGAGGTACTGCAGCAACTGTTCGAAAAGGCCTATTTCGCCCGCTTCAAGGTCGAGCTGCCGGAAATCCGCGCCAATCTGGTCAACCTCAACACCTCGGTTACCGGCGTGCGGCCGGCGATCGATCTTTCACGATTGATCGACCCGGCCGGCCGCGCCAGAACGCTCGACGAGGCGCGGCGCGAAATCCGGCCGGTCTGGTATGGCGGGCGCTGGCACGACACGCCGGTCTACGTCAGGGAAAAGCTGCCGCTCGACGCCGTCATCGAAGGGCCGGCGATCCTCGAGCAGATGGACGCCACCACCGTGCTCGAGCCCGGCGACCGGGCACGCTCGGACGCCGACGGCAACATCATCATTGAAATTGGAATTGAGTGGGTTAGTGGGGCCTGAGATGGAAAAGCTCGACGCCATTACTCTTTCGGTCATCCAGGCGGCGCTGCAGCAGGTCTGCGACGAGATGGACCTGACCTTTTCGCGCGCCGCCTTCTCGCCTGTGATCGCCGAGGCCAATGACCGCTCCGACGGCATTTATTCGGCGCTCGATGGATCGCTGATCGCACAGGGCAGCCAGGGCCTGCCGGTGTTCGTCGGCGTCATGCAGTACTCGACCAAAACGGTGATCGAGATGATCGCCGACGGGCGCTGCCTGCCACCCGAGCCCGGCGACATCTACATCGTCAACGACCCCTATCTCGGCGGCACCCATCTGATGGATGTGCGCTTCGCCATGCCGGTCTACCGGGATGGCAAGATTTTCTGCTGGCTGTCGAACACCGGCCACTGGCCCGATATCGGCGGCTCGGTGCCGGGCGGCTTTTCTGCCTCGGCAACGGCGGTCGAGCAGGAGGGCCTGCGGCTGCCGCCGGTGAAACTGTTCAAGAAGGGCGTGCTCGATCGCGAAATCTACGCCATCATCTGCTCGAACATCAGGGTTGCCGACCAGCGCATCGGCGACATCCGCGCGCAGGCGGCGGCCCTGCTGATCGGCCAGGACCGGTTCAATGGAATCCTGGATCGTTACGGAGATGAAACGGTGGTCGAGGCGATCGCCGAGTTGCGCCGCCGCGCCGCCGAGCAGATGCGCGCCAACATATCAGCCATTCCCGATGGCATTTATCGCTCAAAAGCTTTCGTCGATTCCGACGGGGTGGTGAACGAGCCGCTGACCATAGCGCTGGCTGTGGAGAAACAGGGCGACACGCTCAGCTTCGATTTCTCAGGCTCGTCAAAACCCTGCGCCGGGCCGATGAACAGCGTTCTGGCCACCACCTTGTCCTCGGTCTATCTCGCCATGCGCCATATTTTCCCCGACGTGCCGATCAGCGCCGGCGCCTTTGAGCCGCTGATCGTCAAGCGGCCGGAAGGCACCTTCCTCGACGCAAAATATCCGCGCCCGGTGTCGGGCTGCGCGGCCGAGGTTTCGCAGCGCATCGCCGAGGCGGTGTTCGCGGCGATGGTGCAGGCCCTGCCTGACAACGTGACGGCGGCCCCGGCCGGCTCCAGCGGCAATTTCGCGCTCGGCGGCAACGATCCGGCCCGCGGCCGCGACTACGTCATGTACCAGATTTCGGGCGGCGGCTATGGCGGCAATGCCGGCCATGACGGCCTGACCAATGGCTGCTCGACCATCGGCATTTCCAAATCGCCGCCGGTCGAAATCATGGAGCAGGCGTTTCCGGTGCTCTACCGCCACTATGCCCTGCGCGAAGGCTCGGGCGGCGCCGGCAGGCATCGCGGCGGTTTTGGCCTCGCCTACGAGGTCGAGATCCTGCGCGGCGACGCCCGCGCTTCCTTCGTCATGGACCACGGCCGTTTCGGCCCACAGGGCGCGCTCGGCGGCAAGGACGGCGCGGTCAACACGGTGACCGTGTTCCGCGACGGCAAGGAACATGTGCCGCCGCACCTCTCCAAGGAGCAGGACATCGCGCTCAAGGCCGGCGACCGCGTGCGCGTCGGCACGCCGGGCGGCGGCGGCTATGGTGATCCCCTGCAGCGCGATCCGGAACTGGTGCTGAGGGATGTCAGGCTGGGGTACTATACGGCCGAGGACGCTGGCGAAAAATTTGGTGTCTCCCTGTCGACGGATGGGCTGGCGATCGACCGGGCGGCGACGGACGAGAAACGCGCCCACCGCTGAGATAGGACGAGTTTTCTGCGGGACCCCCTCGCGCAACGGGTCGCTTTCCCCGCTCTCACTTTTCCCGCTTGACTGACCCGCCGTACCGAATACGCTATTGGGGAAAATACCGGCTCCGACCGCCGGGCGGCAAAAATGCCTCGTATGCCTCGCCTTCCGCGGCGGCGGCTGCGGGGCATTGTTATTTTTCGGGATTTGCTTGGGACGGCGTATCGAAATCGGCATCCTTTACTCGCGGTCGGGCAACTACCGCCTGCTGTCCGAATCCTGCCGTTCGGGTGCGATGACGGCCATCGCCGATGTCAACGCCGATCCCGCCATGCCGATCGAATTCGTTCCTGTGGAGCGCGACCCTCAAGGCAACATCGATGGCTACGCGACGGGCTGCGCCGACATTCTCGCCAACAGCAGTGCGCGCCACATCATTGGCTGCATCACGTCGTGGAGCCGCAAGGAGGTCATTCCGATCCTCGAGCGCGCCGGCGGCACGTGTTGGTACGCCTGCCCCTATGAGGGCTTCGAAGCGAACGAGCATGTCGTCTACATGCACGCTTGCCCAAACCAGCACCTCGTCCCGCTGCTGGCCCATGTCGTGCCGCGCTTCGGTGCCAACGGCTTCCTGCTCGGTTCGAACTATATCTGGGGCTGGGAGACCAACCGTGTCGCCCGCGACCTGATCGCCGACGCCGGCGGCAAGGTTTTGGGCGAACGCTATCTGCCGCTCGGCGAGGTCGATGTCTCCAGGCTGGTCGCCGAGATCCAGGCTACCCGGCCGGAGTTCGTCCTGAACAACCTGATCGGCTCCTCGTCCTATGCCTTCATCGCTGCATACGCTGAGCTCGCCAAACGCGACCCGCATTTCAGGCCGGAGCGCTGCCCGATCCTGTCCTGCAATCTCACCGAATGCGAGTTGCCGGCGCTCAATGATGCGGGCAATGGCCACCTTTCCGTCGGGCCGTACTTTCACGATATCTCGGCAGCGGATCGCCAGGGCGATTCGGCGCCCTCCATCATGCCTGCCTCGTCCTTCGAGGCGGCGGCCTATGCCTCGGTGCGGACGCTTGCCGAAATTCTCGCCCGCAATCCCGGCGCACAATGGCCGGAGCTTCCCCGGGCCTTTGCCGGAACCTCGTTTCGAACCCCGCTCGGCGACATCTCCATCGATCCGCAAACCCAGCACGCCACCTTGCCGGTGCAGATCGGGCGCATCGAGGGGACCGCATTCAAGACCGTCACGCTGACCAAGTGTGTCGCGCCCGATCCCTATCTGTCCCGCTATGACCGGACCGAGACGTTCGGCCGCCCACGCCTGAGGGTGGTGTCGTGAGCAAGGTTCCGCGCATCCCGAATCTCGGCGGCGCCAGGGCCTTTGTCCTGCATCGTCCGCATCCGACGGTGCAGGCGATCACGCGGCAATTGTCGGCCATCGGCCTCGAGACGGTCGGCTGCTGGCCGGAACTGCCGGCCGAGGCGCTGGCGGCGGATTTCGTCTTCTTCGATGCCGATCTCGGCTTCGACGAACAATTCCCATGGGCGCCGGGTGAGGCGCCGATGCCGCTGGTGGCGCTGATCGGCTCCGAAGCGCCGGGCCGCATCGAGTGGGCGCTGTCGCACAAGGCCGACGCCCAGTTGCTGAAGCCGGTCGGCAATGCCGGCGTCTACAGCGCCCTGTTGATCGCGCGGCAGAGTTTCGAGGCGCGCAAGCTTTTGGCAAGCGAGATATCGTCGCTTCGCCTGCGCGTCGCGGAGCGCCAGACCATCGTGCGCGCGGTGGAGGCCTTGTCGAAGGGCGCCGAGGACGGCCGCGCCTATGCGCAGCTCCGGTCGCTGGCGATGAGCTGGCAGATCAGTGTCGAGGAGGCCGCGCGCAGGATCGTGGCGATGACGGAAGAAGGCGGCGATGACCAGTCCCATCGCGCCTGATCTTCCGGCAACCGGGCGCATGCCGGTCAAGCCACGCGCCGGCGTCTGGCGGCGCCTGGTCAAGCGTCCTCTGGCATTGATTGGCCTGGTGATCGTTGCCGTCGTCGTGGCTGGCGCCGTCCTGGCGCAGTGGCTGACGGGCTACGATCCGAACGAGCAGATGTTCGACGGGCTGACGCTTGAAGGCGCGCCTTTGCCGCCGAACGCCAGCTTCTGGCTGGGCACGGATCTGCTCGGCCGCGATCTGCTGACCCGCATCCTTTTCGGCGCGCGCACCTCGCTGATCATCGGCATCGTCGCCAACAGCGTGGCGCTTCTGATCGGCACGCTGGTCGGCGTCACCGCTGGCTATTTCCGCGGCTGGATAGGCAGCGCACTGATGCGCTTCACCGATCTGATGATGGCCTTCCCAGCGCTGCTGCTCGCCATCTGCCTGGCGGCGGTGCTCCAGCCGAGCCTGTGGATCGTCGCCATGGTGATCGCACTTGTGAACTGGGTGCAGACCGCGCGGGTCATCTACACCGAGACCAGCTCGCTCGCCGAGCGCGAGTTCATCGACGCCGAGCGCACCATCGGGGCCAGCGCACCACGCATCCTGTTTCGCCATATCCTGCCGCATCTGCTGCCGACGATCATCGTCTGGGGCACGCTCGGCATCTCGACCACCGTGCTGCTCGAAGCAACGCTCAGCTATCTCGGCATCGGCGTGCAGCCGCCGACCGCATCCTGGGGCAACATCATTTTCGAGAACCAGACCTATTTCCAGGCAGCGCCCTGGCTCGTCTTCTTTCCGGGTGCGGCGATCCTGGCGCTGGCGCTGGCCTTCAACCTCATCGGCGATGCGCTGCGCGACATCCTCGATCCGACGCAAAGGGGCCGGGCATGATCGCCTATCTCGGCCGCCGCGTCATTCAATCGCTGCTCATCCTGCTGGGCGTCTCGCTGATTACCTTTGCGCTGCTCTACCTGCTGCCCGCCGACCCCGTCCGCCAGATCGCCGGCCGCAGCGCCACACCCGAAACGGTCGAAAGCATCCGCCGGCAGCTCGGTCTCGATCAGCCCTTCTTCATCCAGTACTGGCACTATCTGACCAGCCTGCTCAGCGGCGATCTCGGTCGCTCCTACATCCAGCGTTCCGAGGTCACGGAGCTCATCGTCTCGCGGCTGCCGGCGAGCCTGCTGCTGATGATCGGCGCCATCCTTTGCGAGCTGGCGATCGGCCTGACGATGGGCCTGCTTGCCGCCGTCAGGCGCGGCACCGCCACCGACCAGACACTGATGGTCGCGTCCTTTGTCGGCGTCTCGGCGCCGCAATTCGTCGTCGGCCTGCTGCTCCTCTATGTATTCGCCGTGCGGCTCGGCTGGTTCCCGATCGGCGGCTACGGCACCTGGCGCCATCTGGTGCTGCCCTCGCTGACCATGGGGATCCTCGGCGCCGGCTGGTACGCCCGCATGATGCGCTCGTCGATGATCGACGTGCTGCGCCAGGACTATATGCGAACCGCCCGCGCCAAGGGCCTTGCGCGCGGCGCCATCATCTTCCGCCACGCACTTCCCAACGCCATCCTGCCGGTCATCGCCATGATCGGCATCGACATCGGCATCTTCATGGGCGGCATCGTGGTGGTCGAAAGCGTGTTCGGCTGGCCCGGCATCGGCCAGCTTGCCTGGCAGGCCATCCAGCGCGTCGACATTCCGATCATCATGGGTGTCACGCTGGTTTCGGCCTTCGCCATCGTGCTCGGCAATCTCCTGGCCGACACCGTCGCACCGTTCATCGATCCGCGCATTAAGCTCAGATGAAAACCAAAAAATACCGGTAACAAACCAGAGAAAGGGAACATGAGATGAAGAAATTCTTGACCTCCACCGTTGCTGCATCAGCGCTCGCGCTGATGCTCGGCATGACAAGCGCCCGCGCCGAAGACGCCGTCGATCCGAACGCCAAGCAGGGGGGCGCGATCACCATCACCTACAAGGACGACGTCGCCACGCTCGATCCGGCCATCGGCTATGACTGGCAGAACTGGTCGATGATCAAGAGCCTGTTCGACGGGCTGATGGACTACGAGCCGGGCACCACCAACCTGCGGCCTGACCTCGCCGAGAGCTACGAGATCGCGCCCGACGGCAAGACCTTCACCTTCAAGCTGCGCCAAGGGGTGAAGTTCCACAATGGCCGTGAGATGACCGCCGATGACGTGAAATATTCGCTCGATCGCGTCACCAATCCGAAGACGCAGAGCCCGGGCGCCGGCTTCTTCGGCTCGATCAAGGGCCATGAGGATGTCGCTGCAGGCAAGGCGGAAAGCCTGGCGGGCGTCACCGTCGTCGATCCCTACACGATCAAGTTCGAGCTGACCCGGCCCGACGCTACCTTCCTGCATGTCATGGCCATCAACTTCTCGCATGTCGTGCCGAAGGAGGAGGTCGAGAAATACGGCGCGGACTTCGGCAAGCATCCGGTCGGCACCGGGGCTTTCAAGTTCGCCGAATGGACGCTCGGCCAGCGCGTCGTCTTCGAGCGCAACCCGGATTACTGGCATAAGGGCCTGCCGTATCTCGACAAGGTCAGCTTCGAGATCGGCCAGGAGCCGATCGTGGCGCTGCTGCGGCTGCAGAAGGGCGAGATCGACATTCCCGGCGACGGCATTCCGCCGGCCAAGTTCCAGGAGGTGATGGCCGATCCCGAGCAGAAGGCCCGCGTCGTCGAGGGCGGCCAGTTGCACACCGGCTACATCACCATGAACACCACCATGGCGCCTTTCGACAATGTGAAGGTGCGGCAAGCGGTCAACATGGCGATTAACAAGGACCGTATCGTCCAGCTGATCAACAACCGCGCGGTGCCGGCCAACCAGCCGCTGCCGCCTTCGATGCCCGGCTACGACAAGGAATTCAAGGGCTATCCCTATGACGTGGCCAAGGCCAAGGCTTTGCTTGCCGAGGCCGGTCATCCCGACGGTTTCGACACGCAGCTGTTCGCCATGAACACCGATCCCAACCCGCGTATCGCCCAGGCGATCCAGCAGGATCTGGCGGCCATCGGCATTAAAGCCGGCATTCAGTCGCTCGCGCAGGCCAACGTCATCGCTGCCGGCGGCGACAAGGCCGGCGCGCCGATGATCTGGTCCGGCGGCATGGCCTGGATCGCCGATTTCCCCGATCCGTCGAACTTCTACGGGCCGATCCTCGGCTGTGCCGGCGCGGTTCCTGGCGGCTGGAACTGGTCGTGGTACTGCAACAAGGATCTCGACGCCAAGGCGGCGGAGGCCGACTCGATCGTCGATCCGGCCAGATCAGGCGAACGCGCCAAGATGTGGAGCGAGATCTATCGCAAGATCATGGAAGACGCGCCCTGGGTGCCGGTCTTCAACGAGCAGCGCTTCACCATGAAATCCCCCCGGATGGGCGGCGCCGACAATCTCTACGTCGACCCCGTCCATATCCCGATCAACTACGACTATGTGTATGTGACCGATGTGCAATAACTGCGACTACACCATCCACGGGCGCCATCACCATTTCGGCTGGGACAATTCCTTTGTCCCGACCGAGCGGTTGGCGCCCGGTTCGACGATCGAGTTCCAGTGCCTGGACTCGTCCGGAGGCCAGTTGACGCTGGACAGCACTGTGGACGACGTCGCCTTGCTCGACTTCGCCAGGGTGAACCCCGTCACCGGGCCCATCTATGTCGACGGGGCCGAGCCGGGCGACGCGCTGAAGATCACAGTTGAGGCGTTCAAGCCGTCGGGCTTCGGTTGGACGGCGAACATTCCGGGGTTCGGCCTGCTCGCCGACGACTTCCCGGAACCAGCGCTGAACATTTGGACATACGACGCCGCCTCGCTCGAGCCGGCGCTGTTTGGCAGGCAAGCCCGCGTGCCGCTGAAACCGTTTGCCGGCACCATCGGCAATGCGCCAGCCGAAACGGGCCTCCACTCGGTGGTGCCGCCAAGGCGCGTCGGCGGCAATCTCGACATCCGCGATCTCGCGGCCGGCACCACGCTCTATCTGCCGGTGGAGGTGGCCGGTGCGCTGTTTTCGGTCGGCGATACGCATGCCGCGCAGGGCGACGGCGAAGTGTGCGGCACGGCGATCGAAAGCCCGATGGATGTCGTGCTCAAGCTCGACCTGGTTAAAAATGCGCGGCTGAAGATGCCGCGCTTCACCACGCCTGGCCCGGTGACGCGCCATCTCGACGCCAAGGGCTATGAGGTGACGACCGGCATCGGACCGGACCTGATGACCGGCGCCAGGGAAGCGGTCTCACAGATGATCGACCTGCTTGCCGGCCGCTACGCAATGGATCCGGTCGACGCCTACATGCTGGTATCGGTCTGCGGCGATCTCCGGATCAGCGAGATCGTCGACATGCCGAACTGGGTGGTGTCGTTCTACTTCCCGCGCTGCGTGTTTGAATGAACGCTGCGTTCCGTCACACCCCCCTCTGGTCTGCCGACCATCTCCCCCGCAAGGGGGGAGATCGGATGTCACGACGGATTTCGCCAATCTTCAACGGCGAAGAATGGCCGCGGGGGCGAAACTGCCAATCTCCCCCCTTGCGGGGGAGATGTCCGGCAGGACAGAGGGGGGTGCGCAGGAACACAACCTTCTCCCGGCCGCGCCCACAATGACCCTCGCCGACAACCCCATCCTCGATATCGCCAACCTCTCCGTCAGCGTGCGCGGCGAGGACGGCGAACGGGAAGTCGTGTCGGACCTGTCGCTGACGCTCAAGCGCGGCGAGACGCTTTGCATTGCCGGTGAATCCGGTTCCGGCAAATCGATGACCGCGCTGGCGATCATGCAGCTCTTGCCGCAGCCTGCAGCCCGCATATCGTCAGGCAAGATCCGGCTTCACGATATGGACCGGCGCTACATCGATCTGGCTGGGCTCGATGAGCGTCGGATGCGCCGCATTCGCGGCGACCGCATCGCGATGATTTTTCAAGAGCCGATGACATCGCTCAATCCGGTGCTGTCGATCGGCCGCCAGCTGGTCGAATCCATCGAGGCGCATACCGGCCTGTCTCGCGCCGAGGCGCGCCGGCGTGCCATCGAGGCGTTGAAGGCTGTCCGCATTCCGGAAGCCGAAAGCCGGCTAAAACAGTTTCCGCACGAACTGTCCGGCGGCATGCGCCAGCGCGTGATGATCGCCATGGCCCTGGCGCTGAAACCGGATGTGCTGATCGCCGACGAGCCGACGACGGCGCTCGATGTCACCGTGCAAGGCGAGGTGCTGGAACTGCTGCGCGATCTGCAGCGCGAACATGGCACCAGCATCATCCTCATCACCCACGACATGGGCGTGGTGGCCGAAATGGCTGATCGCGTCGTCATCATGCGGCACGGCCGCTTGGTCGAGCAGGGAACCGCCGCCGATATCTTTGCCCGCCCGCAAGCCGATTATACGCGTGAACTGCTCGCCGCCGTGCCGCGCATCGGTACCGGCGTCGGCCGCCAAAAATCCGCCGAACAAAAATCCGTCGAAGCGGAAATGCGCGGGAGTGTCGCTGTCGTCAATGATCTGCATGTCCATTTCGACCTCCGCGGTGGCTTCTTCGGCCAAGTGAACCGCCGTGTCCACGCCGTCGAAGGCATCAGCTTTTCGATCGCGCCGCACGAGACGCTGGCGCTGGTCGGCGAATCCGGCTGCGGCAAGTCGACCACCGCCAAGGCGCTGGCCGGGCTTGTGCCCTACCACGGCGATATCGTGATCGGCGGGCGCAATCTGGCAGGCCTTGGCCGTGAGCAGCGCAAGGCGGTTCGCCGCGACGTGCAGATGATTTTCCAGGATCCCTATGCCTCGCTCGACCCGCGCATGCGCGTCGGCGACCTCGTTGCCGAGCCGCTGTTGATCCATCGCATCGCCTCGAAGGAAGAGCGCAGCCAGCTTGTGGCGGCGCTGTTCGAGCGCGTCGGCCTGTCGGCCGACCAGATGGAGCTTTATCCGCACGAATTCTCGGGCGGCCAGCGCCAGCGCATCTGCATCGCCCGCGCGCTGGCGCTGAGGCCCAAGCTCATCATCGCCGACGAAAGCGTTTCGGCGCTCGACGTGTCGGTGCAGGCCCGCGTGCTCGACCTGCTGAAGGAACTGCAGCGTGAATTCGCCATCGCCTATCTGTTCATCTCGCACGACATGGCGGTGGTCGAGAACATTTCCGATCGTGTCGCCGTCATGTATCTCGGCCACATCGTCGAAATGGGCACCCGCGATCAGGTCTTTTCGAACCCGCGCCATCCCTACACGAAGCGCTTGATCGAGGCCGTGCCGGTGCCCGATCCGGCAAAGCGCCGGCCGCGTTTTGCGCGTCTCGACCAGGAGATTCCGAGCCCGACTCGAAAAATCGGCGAAGAGCCGCCGAAACTGGCCCTTAGGGATGTTGGCAACGGTCATCTCGTTGCTGTTTCCTGACGCTCGCGACACCGCGGCATTCTTGCGAGGCTCAGAGCCACCGCCGCACGCTTTGCCTGTAGTCGCGATACGCATTGCCGAACCGCCGCTCGAGATAGGCCTCCTCGCGGGCGACGACGCCGTAGCGGATCAGGATTGCAAGCGGCAGCGTGAGGACAAGGATCCAAATATTCTGCGCGGCGACGCCGATGCCGCCATAGATGAGGAACATGCCGAGGTAGATCGGATTGCGCGTCCATCCGTGGATGCCGGTCGTCACCAGCACGCGCGTCGGCTCATTCGTCGGCACCGGCGTCGTCGCGCGGGAGAAATTGCGAATGCCCGCGGCGAAAAGCGCAAATCCGATCAGAATCAGCGCGCCGCCGATGATCCAGGTGACCAGGTCATTGCTGGGGAACGGCAAACGCAGCAGGCGATCCAGCACGAAGCCAATCAGGAAAGCAGCGAGAAACAGGAGCGGCGGTCTCGCGATGACGCCTGCGGTTTCGGTTACCTCTTGCCCAGCCGGGTCCATTGCCATGTCTGCTCCCGCAGATGCCTAGGAGCCCGAAGCCCCATGCCGCCTAGAAACGACAACTAGGTTGTCATTCTAGAAGTTGACAACTGTGGTGTCAATCGCAGAAGTTGGCACGGAAAAAGGGAAAGAAAGCGATGGCGTCGGCACGACACGGGACTGAGCGAGGGGCGGGCCCTATCGTTGACGGCAAGGCCGAGGCGATCACCGAGCTGATGCTCGAAGTGGCCCAGTGCTTCTTCAGGATACGGGCTCTCGGCCAGAAGACAGGGCTCATCACCAGTTGGGGCGGCGGTGCGTTCGGCTTCATGCGAAGCCTGGCGCTGTTTGGCCCGCTCACCGTGCCGCAGATCGCCCAGATGCGGCCCACCAGCCGCCAGCGCATGCAGCGGCTGGCGGATGAGCTTGCGGCCGAGGGGCTGGTCGAATTCATCGACAATCCAAAACACCGGCGCTCGAAGCTTGTGCAGCTGACGCGCAAAGGCGCCGCGCGCTATGGAGAGCTGAACGCCCAGCTGATGGCGATCGCCTCGACCATGGGCGTCGCTCTCGACGAAGCCGATATCCGCAACACCGCCGAAATCGTGCGGCAGCTGAGCGACGATGTGAAAGTGCGGTCGGAGCAGCTGTCGTAGCGCTGACGCAAAAGCGGCGCCGCGCCATTGATGGAATCCTGCTTGAGCGACTTCCCGATATCGTGCTGTTTCAGCCTGGGTGCGCTTGGCTGTTGCCGCTTCCGTCCAGGCCCGCCGGCGAACAATTGCCAGCCGGAACCTCTGCGGAGCTGAGGCGTTCGAACCGCAGGAGCTGAGATCTGCACCTGCAATCTGCAAAAGAGTACTGCAATGGCTCAGAAACAAGAGATAACCACAGGCACGAACGACCGGCCGCGCAACGAAACCATAGGCCAATCCGGTGAAGGTCTGCCTGATGACAGCAGCACGTCGCTTGAAGTCGACGAGACCGCGGTAGCCCGGTTGAGAAAGCAACTGCAAGGCAAACTCGAGCAATTTGGCGAAGCCAATCCCGACGAAGTCCCGCCAGGCATTCCTGGCACCGGCGAGAATTTCTGTCGCCGCTGCGCCGGGACAGGCATGATCGACGGCCGCACCTGCCCCGAATGCGGCGGAACCGGAAAGGTGACGACGCCGATAGGCGGCGGCTGAGAAGATCGAGACAGCAAACACGTTTCGCGGCAATTTCGGTCACTGAAGCGCCATCCGTAAGTCTTCGCCGCCGCCAGCGCTTCGAATGCGAGTTCAAATACTACCCCGACCGGATGGAGGGCGTGTTCTGGAAGTGGGTGCCGGCGATCTGATCCGCACAATTGCCATCGGCCCCTTGGCGCTTCCTTGCTGACCGGGTCCATACCGGTTCCCGGCGCGAACCAGTCTTCTAGCAAGTCATCGGGCACGTAGGCGTGGCGTTCGCGGTCGGCAACCAAGCTAAGTGGCGCCACGTCTGGCTTCTGCTCGGAGTGTTGCGGCTCGACGAGACCGCACAGGGCGCGTTGGCGTTTTAGGAGGAACGTGGACGACGGCAGCATCTCGGGTACGGCTTCGAAAAAGCTATGGACGAGTTACGACTGCTTTCAACGATGATTTCCTGCTCAACCCCTTCGGGCCGACAGTGTACCCATGTCTCCGGTTATAAACCGTGTCCAGAATGGGCCGTGAAATGGCGCACCCCGAGAGCATGAAACTGGGCACCGCTATGTCATTGCGGGGCCCTTGTGATTATCCGCTTTGCGCCGTCTAAGCCTTTGAAGAACTCCTCGCGGGACGCCTGACAGCCATTGTGGAACGCCTTGGCCTCTAGCACCACAGCGCTACGGCGCCGATGCACGATTTCAGGATGCCGGATTCGTCTACCGCCCTAGTGAGGTTTCCTTGCGATAAAGATTCGTAAGCCGGGGGTGATGGAGTATTCTACGGAATTAGCGCCATCGACGACAAATTCGGTCAGCTCAAAACCGGCCTGTCTGACGCGATCACGGAAATCGCGCCCGTAGCGCCGAACGTGGTCTCCCTGCCCAAAGTGCGCGAGCCTATCGCGCTTGCCGGTAATCGTGGAATCCTCATAACTCGTCTCCCAGCCTTCAACTATCGGCACCATGAGTAGGGCAACACCGTCGGGCTTGAGAATGCGAAACAGTTCCGCCAGGGCCGCGATGTCATCGACATGTTCGAGGACATGCGAACAAATCACGGCATCGAAGCTGTGGTCTGCCAAGTCGATCGCTTCGATGTTGAGTTTCAGATCGACGTCGTCGCGCATTAGGTCAGCAGTTACGTACTTGGAGCATAGCGGACGCACAAATTGGGACACCGCGACCTCGGGAGCGAAATGCAGCAATGATGCATCGGGCGGAAGTAGCTTGACGCGATCAAATAGGAGTTTGAACTGACGATGCCGTTCGAGTGAATTGCACTGTGGACACATCGCATCCGGACGCGGAATGACGCCGTATGGCGCGAAGTCTCCATGGTACCCGCAGATGGGACAGTGCCGCGGCTTCCCGCCCGTTCCCAAATCGTGATGATCTATTCTTTGCGCTATATTTCGAAAAGCCTTGGCCAGGAGCGGTCTGATATCCATTTTGGTCATGCCTCAAGGGGTAATTTGGCGAGCGGCTTGTCGCCGCGGTCACCAGCGTTGGCCGGATGGCCAGCGTCTGATCGGCTGAAGACTGCCAACGGGATCATCGCGCAAACAACCGACGGTTTCCAGTATCGTGCAGCGGCTGCATTGCCCTTTCCCGAGAGATGAGTGACAGTTCGTTCCGGAGAATGGGTTACACTTTCGGCCCTTTGCAAGGAGAGCAAGGGTGCCTTGGAAGTGTAGCCAATTGGATGAGCGGCTGAAGTTCGTCGCGCGGGTTCTAGAGAAGATGGCGGTGCTGCGCCGGGACAGGCATGATCGACGGCCGCACCTGTCCGGAATGCGGCGGAACCGGAAAGGTGGCGACGCCGGTAGGCTGAGGCTGAGAAGATCAGGGGAAGCGATCTCGCGGCAACCTCGATCCCTGAGCGCCAAGGGGCCGATGGCAATTGTGCGGATCCGATGGAAGTTATGCGGATCAGATCGCCGGCACCCACTTCCAGAACACGCCCTCCATCCGTTCGGGATAGTATTTGAACTCGCATTCGAAGCGCCATCCGTAAGTCTTGGCCGCCGCCAGCGCTGCCGGGCTGACCGGGTTCATGCCCGTTCCCGGCGCGAACCAGTCTTCCAGCAAGTCGTCGGGTACGTAGGCGCCGATCCTCAAAGGCAGCTTTTCGAGGACGACATCCATTTCCTCAGGCGCGGACAATTGGTTCTCCCTTCGAGAGCTATCCACGAACAAGTCATTCGAAGCCGATTGGGTTCCAGACTTGCAAGCACCTTCATTTTCTGTCTCCTCCTAACAAGTCCAGCCTCACAGAATGCGGCGCATTTGAGATTGCAAAACCAGAGCTGGACTGGTGTATTCCACCGATTCGATAGGGGGCACGATGGCAGCGGGTCGCGTAACTCAAGCCGAGATCAACAAGGCGGCGTGGGCTGCCTGCGACACCTTCAGGGGCACGGTCGACGCGTCGGTCTACAAGGACTACGTGCTGACTATGCTGTTCCTCAAATACATCTCCGATGTGTGGAAGGACCACTACGAGACCTACCGCAAGGAGCACGGTGACCATCCCGACCTCATCGAGGCGCTGATGAAGAACGAGCAGTTCGTGTTGCCCAAGGGTGCGAGCTTCTATGACCTCCATCGCGACCGCCACAAGGCCGGTAACGGCGAGCGCATCGACACCGCCCTCCATGCGATCGAGGAGGCGAACGGCAACAAGCTTCGCGACGTGTTCCAGGACATCTCCTTCAACGCCAACAAGCTCGGCGATGAGGAGCAGAAGAACGACATCTTGCGGATGCTGCTGGAGGATTTTGCCAAGGATAGCCTCGACCTGAGACCAAGCCGGGTCGGCAGTCTCGACATCATCGGTGGCGCCTACGAATATCTCATCTCGCGCTTCGCGGCGTCTGCCGGCAAGAAGGCGGGCGAGTTTTACACCCCGGCGGAAGTCTCAACCCTAATGGCGCGGCTGGTAGAGCCCCAGGAAGGCGACGACATTTGCGATCCGACGTGCGGTTCGGGCTCGCTGCTGATGAAATGCGGCCAGGAGATCGCCCGACACACCGGCTCAAGGAAATATGCGCTCTATGGCCAGGAGGCGATCGGCTCGACCTGGGCGCTAGCCAAGATGAATATGTTCCTGCACGGCGAGACCAATCACCAGATCGAATGGGGCGACACGATCGGCAACCCAAAGCTTCGCACGGCGGAAGATCGGCTACGCCACTTCGATGTCGTCGTCGCCAATCCGCCCTTCAGCCTTGATAAATGGGGATCGGAGAAGGCCGCCACCGACCGCTTCGGCCGCTTCCGCAGAGGCCTGCCGCCGAAAACCAAGGGCGACTACGCCTTCATCTTGCACATGATCGAGACCATGAAGCCGCGCACCGGCCGCATGGCCATCGTCGTGCCAAATGGAGTGCTCTTTCGTGGATCGAGCGAAGGCGAAATCCGCCGCAAGCTCATCGAGGAAAACCTTCTGGATACGGTCATTGGCCTGCCCGAAAAACTGTTCTTCGGCACCGGCATCCCTGCCGCCATCCTTATCTTTCGAAAGAAGAAAGCTGACGACTCTGTGCTCTTCATTGACGCCAGCCGCGACTACGAGGAAGGCACCAACCAGAACCGGCTGGGCGAGGAGCAGTTGCTCAGGATTTTCGCGGCCTTCGATGACCGCATCTCCATCGACAAGTATGCCCATCTGGCAACGGCCGAGCAGATCGCCGACAACGACTTCAATCTCAACATCCCGCGCTACGTCGACACCTTTGAGGCGGAGGAGGAGATTGACTTGATGGCGGTGCGAGCGGAGAGGCTGAAGCTGAAGGCTGAGATGGGAGAGTTGGAAGTGAGGATGGAGGAATACCTTAGGGGGCTTGGTTTCGTATGAACGGAGCGGAGCCGAGGCTCGGCGACTACTTTGTCAGTCGACGCGAGCGGGGTATAGCTGGACTGCCGATCCTATCCGTGACACTCGACCGCGGATTGGTCCGACGTGAAGCCTGGATCGAAAAACAGATACGACGCTTGCTGACGAAGAGCATCTTCGGGTTCATCCTGGTGACATTGCATACAACAGATGCGCATGTGGCAAGGCGCCTCGGGCCTTGCTGCTGAAGACGCGCTAGTCAGCCCAGCCTACATCGTTCTTGCGCCAAAAAAGGTCGTTGACCCGCGCTTCGCAGCATATCTGTTCAAGCTGCCAGAGATGGTACATCGGTTCTGGGCCTACTCATACGGTCTGACTGATGACCGCTTGCGTCTCTACTTCAACGACTTCAAACGGATACCGCGAGCCCTACAGCCCTACCTCCACTCGCCGAACAGAAAAGGATAGCCGAAATCCTGTCGACTTGGGATTCAGCGATCGAGGCGACCGAAAAGCTAATCGTCAACACCGAGGCACAGAAGAGAGCTCTTATGCAGCAATTGCTTGCAGGCAAGCGGCGGTTGAAGGGGTTCGAAGGACAAGAATGGAAGCGGGTGTCTCTGGGCCAAATGGGAACGATATACGGTGGCGGAACACCCGAAAGCGAAGATGCCGGCGCTTGGGGCGGCTCAATCAATTGGGCCACACCCACCGACATCACAAAGCTGTCTGGGCGCTACATAGGTAAAACCGAGCGTTCGCTGACGGAGAAAGGTTTAAAAGAAAGTGCGGCGAAATTGCTGCCAGTTGGAGCGCTACTTGTCTGTACCCGCGCCACCATTGGCGAAGTGGCCATTGCGACACAACCGATTGCGACAAATCAAGGCTTCAAGAGCCTCATACCTAGCGCCTCATTCAACGTCGAGTTCATCTATCATCTGCTCACGTTCTTCAAGCACAAGCTTGTACGCCAAGCATGTGGCTCGACGTTCCTAGAGTTGTCAAAAAGGGACTTCTCAAAGCAAATCTTCTTGGTTCCACCTAGTCGGAACAGGATCGGATTGCCCAAGTCGTCAATTGTTGCGAGGACGAGTTGGAGGTGCTTCGCGATCGCAAGAATGGATTGCTCACTGAAAAACGTGCCCTCATGCAGCAGCTGCTTACCGGCAAGCGAAAGTTCGGCCATGAGCCAACCTTGGTCCGAGTACCATCAGGTCATCGTCGAGACCTACTCGGCCAAAAAGCATGGCAAGAGTTCCCTGATTCATGTTCGGCCGGTCGAAGGACAGTTATTTCCGACAACGATGGATGTCGAGTGCTCCCGCTCGATGCGAAAGCATCATCCGGTGGGAACCAGATTTCGAATCTACGCCCGGGAAACAGACCGTGAGGGCGGCAAGTCGTTTCTCTACAGCCATTTCAATTGGCCTTACGAGGTGGTCGAAGACTAATGAATGCCCCCGAGCGCCCGAGGACTGATGAGGAAACCCAGGCCAAGGTCCCGGCGCTCGCTCTGTTGACGAAGCTCGGCTGGTCCTATTTGTCGCCGGCCGACTGCCTGAAGCTTCGCGGCGGCGAGCGGGCGGTGCTGCTCGAAGGCGTGATCTGCGATCATCTCTCGGCCTGGCGCTTCGCCTATCGCGGCGCGACCCATGCGCTCTCAGCCAGCGGCATCGCCCAGGTCTTGAAGACGCTCAATGACACAGGCCTCAATGAGGGCCTGACCCCCATAGGCGCTAACTTAGGGCACGAGCGTTATCCTTGCTGCGGCGGATTGGCTTTTTCGTCGCCTCGGTGGATCG
>NZ_JBVVQU010000081.1:0-21036 GCF_055811555.1 Mesorhizobium sp. WSM4813 | reverse complement strand
GGCGTTGCCGTCATCCGCGTCGGCGGTGCGACCGAGATCGAAGTCAAGGAAAAGAAGGACCGCGTCGATGACGCCCTCAACGCGACCCGTGCGGCCGTCGAAGAAGGCATCGTTCCCGGCGGCGGCGTCGCACTCCTGCGCGCTTCGCTGAGCATCAAGGCTGTCGGCGCCAACTCCGACCAGACCGCTGGCATCAGCATCGTGCGCCGCGCGCTGCAGGCTCCGGCCCGCCAGATCGCGGCCAACGCCGGTGCGGAAGCATCGATCGTTGCCGGCAAGATCCTCGAGAACAAGGGCCCGACGTTCGGCTTCAACGCCCAGACCGGCGAATATGGCGACATGATCGCCATGGGTATCGTCGATCCGGTCAAGGTCGTGCGCACGGCTCTCCAGGACGCGGCCTCGGTCGCCGGCCTGCTGGTCACTACCGAAGCCATGATCGCGGAGGCTCCGAAGAAGGAGTCGGCCGGCGGCGGCATGCCCGGCGGCATGGGCGGCGGCGGCATGGGCGGCATGGGCGGTATGGATTTCTAATCCACGCATCCATCAGTCATGGAAAGGGCGGCAGCGATGCCGCCCTTTTTCGTTGATGTGGCGTTCATGCTATGAGGTGACCGTGGGATTGAGGAGCTTGATCACAAGCAAGGGGCGCATTCTACACGGGCGCGTCCCTTCGACCACTGTCACGGCATGGATCCTAGGGTCCATGCCGTTGCTTCCAGGCGTCGCGGCGGTGCAGAACATGAATCGCGGTGCAGAACATGAATCGCCGCGCTGAGGTCGGTCTTCGCCCCTTTCGGCAGCATCCGAACCAGCTTCAATCGATAACGGCCACAAAACGTCACCTCGCCTGAACAGCACCCTCTTTGGCAGGCAATGCACCCTCGATCAGCGCGGCGACTTCATCGGCCACCGCCAGCACCTGGGCGCGGTCGCGGGTGGCGCGCGCGATCACCATCAGCCCTTCCAGCGATGATTCGACAAGCAGCGCCAGAGCGCGGGCGCGGCGCTCGGGCACCCCTGCCCTGACGAAGGCCGCCTGCAGCAAGCCTATCCATTGCTCGAACGCCGACCGGCACAGTTCGGCCAGCTCCGGCACGTCGATCGGCGAGTCCAGCACCACGGGTGCGATCGGACAGCCAAGCGTGAACTGGTTGTCCTCCAGCATGCGCGCGACCGACTGAAAGATATGGTGGACGGCCACCGCCGGATCTTTTTCGGCGGCCAGCTCTGCGCCAAGCCTTTCCGTCACCTTGTCAACGCTGTCGCGGGTCACCTCGACGACCAGCTGGTCCTTGCCGCCCGGAAAGTGAAAGTAGAGCGATCCTCTTGGTGCACCGGAGGCGCTCAAGATGTCGTTGAGCGAGGTGCCGTGATAGCCGCGCTGCCTCAGCAGCAGCGCCGTCGCCTCGATCATTCGGGTGCGGGTATCATTCGCCATGTCAGCCTCTGTCAGGAGCAAAGCATTATAGGGCTTGCGCCGAATATAGCAATCGGTCTACATAATATGTAGATCAGTCTATATATTCCGACCGTTTCATCGAAGAGGAGAACGACAAATGACCATCCGTGAAGCAGAGGCCCAGTGGCAGGGCTCGTTGAAAGAAGGTTCGGGCCGGCTGCGGCTCGGCAGCGGCGTCTTCGAAGGCGCCTATTCCTTCCCGTCGCGTTTCGAGAACGGTCCCGGCACGAACCCCGAGGAACTGATTGCGGCGGCGCATGCCGGCTGCTTTTCGATGGCGCTGACCGCCATACTGGGCAGCGGCGGTCATGTCCCCGTACGGATCCACACCGTCGCCAAGGTGCATCTCGGAACGAGCACGGCCGGACCGACGCTCACCCGCATCGACCTCGAAACGGAAGCCGAGGTCCCGGGCCTGGCGCCCGAGGAATTCCAGCGCTTTGCCCAATCCGCGAAAGCAGCATGCCTCGTCTCCCGGGCTTTGGCGGGCGTCGCCGATATCAGGCTCAAGGCCGACCTCGCCACGGGCGCCGCTGCGAAAAAATGAAATCAGGAGATACCGAGATGAAACAGGGTAGCATCATCGTCCATCCAGACGACCAATCCAGACAGACGGCCGAGATCATGCGGCACTTCAATGACGTGTTCCAGCTTCATGATCCGTCGGCACTCCCGGGCCTGGTGGCCGAGGACTGCGTCATCGAAAACACCGTGCCGGCGCCGGATGGCGCCCGCCATGCCGGGCGGGAGGCGTGCGTGCGGCTGTGGTCGGCGATCGCCAGCGAACCCGGCACCCGCTTCGACCTTGAAGAGACGTTCGTCGCCGGTGAACGGGCGACAATCCGCTGGCGTTACTGGCGTGCCGACGGCAACTCCATCCGTGGCGTCAATCTGATGCGCGTAACGGACGGGCAAATCGTCGAGGCGATGGGATACGTCAAGGGCTAGCGCCGACAGGCGCTACCGGTCAGTCAGCGCCAGTTTTGCGCCGAGCGCGACGAAGGCGCCGGCGAAGGTGCGGCGCATCCAGATCAGCACCATCGGCCGCGACACGACATGGCTGCGGATCGAGGCGGCGAAGATGCCCTAGCCGGCGAAAACGACAAACGTCAAAAGCATGAAGACGCTCGAGAGCTCCAGCATCTTGGACAGCGCGTGCGGCTCGGTGGTGCTGGCGAAGAAGATCGACAGTTTCGGGTTGAGGATGTTGATCAGGATGCCGGAGGTGATCACCTTGCCGGTCGAGCGCGGCGCGCCCAGCGATGCAGCCGGCAGCGGGCGACGATCCGCTTCCATAATCGGACCCCGGACGTCAAGGCTCCGTTGTCCTGTTCAGCGGCGGTGTTTTGGAAAGGCCTTAATTTGAACTTCGGCTTGCGAACCCGGTGTGGTCTTTGCCGGGTTCTGCAGCAGGGTGTGTCCATGACCCGCAGCGGAAGTTCGCTCGCCCTCGATTGGACTTTGATTTTTTGGGAGTTGATTTGCTGCAATACAATAAGGATGCTACCATATTTGGTCGCAGTATTCTTGCTGAGTAGCGACCACCCTGCCAAAACGTAGGCGCGTTTGTCCGCCGCGAAGCGGGCGCGAGTTCGCGTTAATGTGCACATCCAGAAGAGCATCACGAGGTTCGGCGGCATAGGTGCGGCCGTGCCTCAGATCCCGCTTGCATGCATGAACAGCCACCACGGGCACCGGCCAGCGCGCGGCGTTAAAGATAACGCGACGCATCCAAACCCAAGGAGATCGTCATGAATGATATTCAGGAGCGCGGCGAAGCCGCAATCGAAACCCCGTCAGCGCGAAGGGTCGACATCAAGCTCGAAGTCGTCGTCATCCCCGTTTCGGACGTCGATCGAGCCAAGCGATTTTACGGCGGCTTGGGTTGGAGGCTCGACGCCGACATCACAGGCGACGAATTTCGTGTCATCCAGTTTACGCCTCCGGGCTCTCCGTGTTCGATAGTCTTCGGCTCAGGGGTCACCCCAGGGCCCTATGCCCGGGTCGAGCTCGATGTCCTCGAAAGCGTTGGCGAGCTCGTCGTGTCAGACATCGAGGCAGCGCGCGCCGAACTCGCCGGTCGCGGTGTCGACGTGAGCGAGGTGTACCACTATGCCGGCCGTGAAGGCCGTGTCAGCGGTCCGGACCCTGAGCGGCGCAGCTACTCCTCGTGGGCCTCCCTCAGCGATCCGTCCGGAAATGTCTGGCTGTTGCAGGAGGTCACTGCGCGAGCGCCCGGCCGCGTCGACCCCGACGACACCACATTTGTCTCGTCGGCCGAGCTCGCCGCCGCGCTCCGGCGTGCGTCTGCGGCCCATGGCGAGCACGAGAAGCGGACAGGCGGCCAGCGTGATGAGAACTGGCCCGACTGGTATGCCGAGTACATGATGGCCGAGCAGGCTGGCAAGCCGCTGCCGCTATAAGGATTGGATCACGACGTCATTTGAAACGGCAGCATCGACGCAATAGTAACCCTTCGATCGAGGTTCCAGCGCCCTCGGCGGCTCGATCGAAGTGCAGGGCGTGCGCATCCCGGCACTGACCACGCTTCGAGGCGTTAACGATGTTTCTCGAGCAGCCGCGCTTGCACGCGACCGTGCTCTATCTTCGGGCGCAGAGCGGCCTCCATCTGGCGCTATTTCATGGCGGGCAAATCGTCGAGGCGATGGGATACGTCAAGGGGTAGCGCCAACAGGCGCTACCGCTCGGTCAGCGCCA
Organism: Mesorhizobium sp. WSM4813; assembly: GCF_055811555.1. NCBI lineage: Bacteria > Pseudomonadati > Pseudomonadota > Alphaproteobacteria > Hyphomicrobiales > Phyllobacteriaceae > Mesorhizobium > Mesorhizobium sp. WSM4813. The sequence goes on along the minus strand of NZ_JBVVQU010000081.1, from coordinate 16,856 downwards.
GTTTTGCGCCGAGCGTGACGAAGGCGCCGGCGAAGGCGCGGCGCATCCAGGTCAGTACCATCGGCCGCGACACGACATGGCTGCGGATCGAGGCGGCGAAGATGCCGTAGCCGACAAAGACGACAAACGTCAAAAGCATGAAGACGGTGCTGAGCTCCAGCATCTTCGACAGCGCATGCGGTTCGGTTGTGCTGACGAATTGCGGCAGGAAGGCGAAGAAGAAGATCGACAGCTTCGGGTTGAGGATGTTGATGAGGATGCCCGAGGTGATCACCTTGCCGGCAGAGCGCGGCGCGACATCCTGCCCGACGTTCAAGCCGCCGCTTTCTTTCAGTGTGTTCCACGCCATGTAGAGCAGGTAGGCGACGCCCAGATATTTCAGCGTCTCGAAGGCGAGCGCGCTGGTGTGCAGCAGCGCCGCCAGACCGGTGATGGCGGCCGCCATATGCGGAATGATGCCGAGCGTGCAGCCGAAAGCAGCGATGATGCTGGCGCGCGCGCCACGCGAAAGCCCGGCGCTCAGCGTATAGAGAACGCCGGTGCCGGGCGAAGCCACGACAATCAGCGACGTCAATAAGAATTCGATGCTCACGGATGATCCTCCGGCGTTGTTCCCTGCCGCCGGCAGCGTAGCCAGCGAACCGCGCGGGCACAAGCCAGCCCGCGGGCCGGTAGCGTCTCATCTCGAATTTCGGTTTACGACCCAAAGCGGAAATCCCTCGGCGGAATTTACACCCAAGTCCGGTAGGCGACGTTTCGTCAGAATCGTCTGTTCGCTTCCTAAGGCAAACCTTGCACTGCTAGCCCTTGGCATCATCGCGATCGACCTACTTTTCAACACGACCCTTCGCGGCGAACGTAGCCAGTCTGGAACGCTTCTTGACGACGATGCCGTATGAGCTAGAACCTGTCCTTGCGCGGTGACCACCTCCTCCTGAGGCAGGATAATCGTCATGTGTCACAAATCCTTTGGATCGCAGGAGCTGACAAAAGGCGAGGTCGTGGCGCATGCCATGTCCTGCGCCGCAGCCGTTTTCTCTGCCCGCACAGCTTTCATGATCCTTCGCTCGGGCAGAGAAATGCTTGCGGCAGCCGTCGTGTTCGGACTTTGCGCAACTGCGGCCGCTGACGACGTGCTTTTCGAAAACGTCCGCATCTTCGACGGAAAAGGCGCTGCACTTTCGGCCCCATCGAATGTGCTGGTCGAGGGCAATGTGATCGCGCGGATCTCGACAAGTCCCATCGCGGCCGAAGGCGCGCGGCGCATTGCCGGCAACGGGCGAACGCTAATGCCGGGGCTGATCGATGCGCATTGGCACGCAATGCTGATTGCGTCCACGCCGGCAGAGGCGATGGGCGACGTCGGCTTCGCCAATCTTGCGGCCGGCGACGAGGCGACGGATACGCTGATGCGCGGCTTCACCACCGTTCGCGACGTGGGCGGGCCGGCGTTCGGCCTCAAGCGCGCGATAGATCAAGGCATCATAGCGGGGCCGCGCATCTATCCGTCCGGAGCCATGATCACCGTGACCAGCGGGCATGGAGATTTCCGCCAGCTCAGCGACTTGCCTCGGACGATCGGCGGCTTGTTCACTCCCATGGAGAGGAACGGCGGCAGCATAGTTGTGGACAGCCCCGACGAGGTGCGTTTGCGTGCCCGCGAGCAGTTCATGCAGGGGGCTGCGCTGCTGAAGTTGACGGCGGGCGGCGGAGTGTCGTCGCCCCACAGCCCGCTCGACGTCACCACCTTCACCGAGCCCGAACTGCGGGCCGCCGTTGAAATTGCCGAGAATTGGGGCACCTACGTCGCCGCGCACGCCTTCACCTCGGATGCGATCCGGAAGGCTATCGCGGCTGGTGTTAAGTGCATCGAACACGGCTTCCTCATGGACGAGGCAACCGCCAAGCTGATCGCCGAAAAGGACATTTGGCTGAGCTTGCAGCCGCTTCCCGAATTGATGAGGACAGGCCTCCAAGAGGGTTCGGTCGAGCGAGCCAAGGCCGATGAGGTGTGGCCGGGCATCGGCAGGACCTACGAACTCGCGAAGAAATACAAGATCAAGACGGCATGGGGCACCGATGTCCTGTTCTCCCGCGCGTTGGCGAAGCAGCAGGGGGCAATTCTGGCGTCGCTTGTGCGTTGGTACACGCCTGCCGAAGCGCTCGTCATGGCGACCGGGACCAATGCCGAGCTGCTCGCGCTGTCGGGCCGTCGGAACCCCTATCCGGGGAAACTCGGCGTGATCGAAGAAGGCGCGCTCGCGGACCTCCTGCTCGTCGAAGGCAATCCGCTGGAGAACCTCGACGTGGTGGCCGATCCAGCCAACAACTTCAAAATCATCATGAAAGATGGCCTGATCTACAAAAACACTATCTGAGGACCGCTATCACAGCGTCGGCAGCCCATGCGCCTTGCGCGCCATCAGGCAATCGTCGCCACCGGGCATGCAGGCGCGGCAGACGTCCGGTCGGAGCTGGTAAATGCCACAGGCGGTCGACTTGCCGACCTCGCCGGCAAGCGCCGAACAGCGCACGTCGTCGCAGCGCATGCCGGATTCGTCGGCCGCCACATAGCCTTGCGGGATCCGGTCGAGCTGCGCGTCATCCTCGGTCGAGAAGCGCGGCCATTCGGCCGAATAGGAACAGCAGGCGCCGCAGCTCTGGCAATCGAAGAGAGGAGCGGCGCTCTTCTCCAGAGGTGAAAAGTCTCCGGCGCTCGCCAAGGCAAGCAGCCCTGACGCAACGGAATTCAGGTCGGCGTTTCGCGGCAAAGGCGCTATTTTTTCTTCCTGGTCTTGCGCGACGCCACTTCCGCCGGCGACTTGAACAGATCGGTCGCGTCCTCGGCGGTAACATCGGCTTTCGGCGCGGCGGCCGGCTTGGCCAGCTTTGCGGTGGCAGCGGATGCCGCCGGCTGGTCCTTGGCAGAAAATTTTATGGCCATATCAATCCTCGTCGGAGAAGCGCGATGATGGCGCATTCGGGTTGCGAAGGCGGCCGATCAGCGCCGAGACCGCCGTGATGTTCATTTCCTCGGGCGACCAGTTCCTGGTCTCCTCGATGTGCCGGGGTGCCAGCTCGCGATGCGTGCTGCCGCTATAGGCGGCATCCTGATGGGTGACGCGCTCGTGGGTCTTGGCATTTTCGCGGACATACTCGATCAGATAGTTCGGGCATTCGGAGCGGCCACGCACGCCGAGCCTGACCTGGGCATCGCCATGGGCGCGCCTGCAGCGCTCGAGCTTTTCGAGCACGCGCCGGACATATTCGACCGGCTTGTCGAGCTCTCCTACGACATCGGCGATGGTCGAATCGGCGGCGATCGCCCTTTGCGGGACGCGCTTGGTGGCCATCAGCGTTTGCCCACGCGCTTCGGCGGGGCGGCGAGCGCGGCCGCCGCAGCCATGTCGTCGGCTTCCTTTTCCAGGCGCAGCTCGCGCAGCCGCGCGGTCTTGGCTTCCCGGGCCTGGCTGACGGCATCCTGTTCGGAAATGATGCGGTTGAGTGACATGGATTGGGTCTGGGCCTTGCTGAAGATGGATTCGGCCTGGTCGCGGGGTTTCTTTGAAGTGGCGGTCAAGGTCTTTCTCCCTGTTCGGAGCATGATGCCGCAAAATGGCGAGACCGGTCTTTCGACCAGGACCACGCACAAAGCAATACGGCAGTCGGATTCAAATTGCTGAGCATCCTTAACACGTTCAAGTGAACGCGCGGTGCTCTTTTCGAATTTTTGAAGCGCCCCAAATGCAAAAGGCCAGGCATTGCCTGACCTTCCACTGGAGCGCCGCGCATCCTTTTGGACGCGCTGGCATCTTTTATCTGCGCATGATCCTTCGGAAACGAGGTCTCCGGGGTCATGCGCTGGAACCCGCCATTCACCGGTGCCAGTACATCCGTGGTCACCGGCGAGGCTGAATTCCGTTTTAGGCCGCCTTCAACTGATCGGCGGACATCTTGCCCGACTTGTTGTCGCGGACCATCTCGTAGCCGAGCTTCTGGCCCTCGACGATGTCGCGCATTCCGGCGCGCTCTACGGCCGAGATGTGGACAAAAACGTCGGCCGAGCCGTCGTCAGGCTGAATAAAACCAAAACCCTTGGTGGCGTTGAACCATTTAACTGTGCCTGTGCTCATAACGAACCCTTTCCGTGGCAAATATTCGTTCGCCGTCATGCGAATGCATAACAGCGTTTGTCTCGATTTTGATGGGGGAAGTTCGTCAAAGGCGCGCCTGGACACGCGGATAACAAAAGTCGGTCAAACAAATATCGACGAATTGCTTTTAGACTTCTTTTGGCGCCGTGTCAATTTTTTGCTTTCGCCGTGTCGGTAGCACAGGGGTTGTCCGGATTAGGTGTCTCCGTGAGGAGGGGGCCAGCGCCAGATGTTAAAAAAAATCGCACCATGCCGGGAACCATTTTGGCATCCGTGCATTTTGGGTATCGTCAGCAGTTCATGAGAGCAATCTCAGGAAAGGCTGGCACAAAGGACGCCTCCCGTGCAATAAAACGCGCGAGGGGCGTTCTTTGGTGGCGAGCGGCGACCGCCACTTAGGCCCTGGCGACCAGGACTGTCGTCTCACCGATGCTCGACGGCCGCTTGATGATCAGCGTATGTGCCATTCGCGGCGTTCTGGAAGCCCGCTTTTGATCGGGCCGGACCGGCATTCTCCTTCGCCGGCTCCGCGGATCAGTGATCTCGGAACCGAAAAACCAGCCGCCCGTTTCCCAAACGGCAGATTAATCCCCAGGAGATGCGGCCATGGTGAACAGGGATCAGGTTGCGGGCCTAGCCAAGCAGCTCAAAGGTTCGGTGAAGAAAGCCACCGGCAACAGGCGCGTCCAGGCTGAAGGCGCGGCCGACAAGATCGCCGGCAAAATGCGGAAGGCCTATGGCGACATGAAGGAAAAGCTCAGGAAGGTGCTCTGATCCCGGCGCCGCCGTTTCAATAGCAACAGGAAAGCGGCTTAGGTAGCCTTTTGTTTGCTTCAGTCGCCGCTACAAATTCAGGCTCTTGGAGAAAGCGTTGGTGAAGGCGACCTCGCCATGGTCACCGATGGCTTCGCCAAGCACCATGTCCATGCTGTCGCCGGTCACCCGCGCCAGCGCGAAGCCGCCCATGAAGGCAGCCTTCGGCTTGAACAGATCGAGCCCATCGCTGCGGTAGATCATCGGTATCTCGTGCTGGTGGCCATGGAAGATGCCGATGACGTTGTAGCCCTTCAGCGCCGCCAGCAGCGCCTGCCGGTCCGCCTCGCTCCACCAATGCGGCGCACCAGGGCCGTCATCGTCGAAGGTTCCTCTGGCGGCATCCCATCTTTCGATCGAAAAAACATCCCAACCATAGTGCTGGAACAGGATAACGGGGCGGCCGTCCGCTGCATAGGTCGCCAGATCCTGCTTCAGCCATGGCAGGCTGGAGACCGCGCCGTGGCCGGTGTCGCCGGCAAAACGATGCGTCTGGACGAGATGCAGGCCGCCCCAGTCCCATGAGTAGCAGTCGGTGTCGACATCATAGTCGGTCACCGGCACCGGCGGTTTGAAGAACACGCCGGCACGATGGTTGACCTCGACATAATCGCGCATTTCGCGGCGATACCAGTCGACGTGGTTCGGCGGACCGTTCTGGTCGAGATCGTGGTTGCCGAGCCCGACATAGACCGGCACATGCACGCGATCGGGACCGACGCCCTGCTGGTAGCGCTGGCTGAACTGGAGCAGCTGCGTGCCTTCGCTGGGCTGGGTGACCTGGCCGCCGCCGTCGTCGGTCATGTCGCCGCCGACGACGAGGCCGAGCGGCGTGCCGATGCGGCTGCCGGCCGAGCGCAGGCCGGTGGCGATACCGTTGATTTCAGTCGGCCACTCCTTCTCGCCGATGCCGTTCAATGCGGCGACACTGCGCAGCAAGGCGGCGTCGGTCTTGCCTTCCTGCTGGCAATTTGGGCTCAGCCCGCTGGCCATGCGGCAGGCATGGACATCGGCGACGAACAGGAAGGTGGCGTCGACAGGCGGAACGCGCTGCCCGGTCTGACTGAGCGCCGGTCGCGCAAGGGCGCCGGCCGCAGCAAACCCCGCCGCTTGCGCCAGGAAGCTGCGCCGGGAGAGTGATCCTGCCGAGACGCGATTCATGGCGCGAATTCAGCACAGCCGGCGCCTCTTCGTCCAGTTGCCGCGAACGGTATGTCGACACGCTGCCGCAGGTCTGGCATTGCTTTCAGGGTCAGGACTCAGCTTGTGCGGGCAAACGAGGACGCTATGAAGACTATATCCATCGGCACGGCGCTCACCATCCTGGCGAGTGCCGCCCATAGTGCCGAGTGTATTGACGCCAAGGCCGCCAAGGCCGGCTTCATTCTCGAAAGGCCCGGTATCCACAGCGAGTTTCGACCCGCGGCGGGTGGAATGGTGTCGGTTGCCAACGAATACCAGTCCCAATCGCCGCAGACGCAGTTTCTGTTCGGCGGCCTGATCGAGGTGTTTCGCGACAGCGAGACCGGTCAGCTTGCGATGATCCCGTTTTCCGATCTCAGAAAGCTGTTTCCGCTCAAGGCCGGGGCGAAGAGCAAGACCGTATTCGTCCGTCTCGCAGCGAGCAAACAACCGAAGGGCACCGAGACGCTCGAGATCAACGTCAAGGGCAAGGAGACCTTCAGCCTGGGCGACTGCAAATACAGCGTGCTCGCCGTCAGGCAGACCATCAAAAACGAGGCCGGCAAGACACAGGATGAATTCACCGCGCTCTACGCGCCCGACCTGCAGGCTGTGTTAGCCAGGCGCTATGACGAGGGCACCAACGCCGAAAGCGTGGTCGGCTACGAAGTCATCAAACCGCTGCCGAATTAGACCGGCAGGGGAGAGGTGGCCTGACGCTCCGGCATCACAAGGCTCTGTGCTGCCGCAGCCCCCTGCGACGTCGCTTCGCTCCTGCCGAGGCAGTCCCCTGCTCCAGCGCGTTCAGGCAGTCGCGCAGCACACCAGAATCCTGCGCCGTCTTGGCCATCGACATGGCGCCGGAATAGGTGGCGACCGCGAGGGCCGCGAAGCGCTGCGGATCGGTGCCCTGCTCCCTGCCCGCTTGCTGGTCGGCCCTGATCCTGTCGGCGATCGCCTCGCGCCATGCCGAAAAAATGCCGGCAAGGGCAGCGCGAAAATCCGGATCGGCGAGCGACAGCTCATGCGCCAGGTTGTTGAGCGGGCAGCCGCGCACGAAACCCTGTTGCTCCAGTTCCGCCGCCACGGCCTCGAACACGCTGCGCACGCCCTCGCGCGCCGAGCCTGCCGCCCGCACCGGCGCGATCCATGTTGCTTCGACGGCCGCGGCCACGCGCTCCTCGATCACCGCCAGCGCCAGCGCCTTCTTGGTCGGGAAATGATGATGCAGCGCGCCACCGGTGACGCCTGCTGCGGCCATCAGGTCGCCGAGACTGGAAGCGTGGTAGCCGCGCGCCTGGAAGGAGGCTTCGGCGACATCGAGCACGCGTTTGCGCAGCCCGTCCGGGTCGTTGGTGCGTTTACCGGGCCGCGCCTTTGGACGAGCGGTGATCTCTGCTGACATTTTCACACGATAGCAGATTGACAAAACAGGACAACCGGTCTGTTTTAAAACAGGATGAATACCCTGTTTTGGAGATTGTGCAATGAGCCTGCCCCCGAATGCTCCCTCGAAACCCGGCCTCAACGCCTCGCCGGTCGTCGAGCTCAGGCAGTACACGCTGAAACCCGGCCGGCGCGACACGCTGATCGGCATCTTCGACGGTCACCTGATTGAGGGTCAGGAAGCGGCTGACATGACCATCATCGGTCAGTTCCGCGATCTCGACCGGCCTGACATCTTCGTCTGGCTACGCGGCTTCGACGGCATGGGCGCGCGGAAGGATGCACTGACCGCTTTTTATGATGGGCCGGTATGGGCGGCCTGGCGCGACGCCGCCAACGCCACGATGATTTCCTCCGACGACGTGCTGTTGCTGAAACCGGCATGGCTGGGCGCGGGCTTCGATCTGTCGAACTCGCAACGGGCGGCCTTGCCGGATCGCGAAACGCCAAGCAGAAACAATCGCTTGTCGGATATTGTTGTTATCAAGATTCATCATCTGCGGCCCGGCGCCGAGGCCGACTTCGCCAGCCGCTTCGAACCCGACGCGATTCCCGTGTTGGCGGCACTTGGCGCACGGCCGCTTGCTGCTTTTGTCACCGAGCATGCCGAAAACAGCTTTCCCCGCCTGCCGGTGCGATCAGGCGAAAACGTCTTCATCAGCGTCACCGCCTTCAACAGCGCGGACGCCCATGCCCGCCACGAGGCGGCCCTTGCCGGTTCCCCGGAGTGGCAGGCATTCGAGCGGGAGGCCCAGTCATGTCTGGCTAGATCGACCGAGACCTTGCGCCTATCTCCAACCTCACAGTCGCTGCTTGGGCGGTGAGAGGCGAGCCTCTCCCTTCTCCCCCTGCGGCAGAAGGAAGAGACGTTCCTTCAACCGATTTGCATCCTTGCCGCCCGCAATCTCCGCTTGAAGCCATTTGTGCAACGCGATACGCCGGTCCCGAATTCGACAGATCGGAGAGATCCCGTGAGCGCGTCAGAGACCAGAACCGAAACCGACACATTCGGTCCCATCGAGGTCGCCGCCGACCGCTACTGGGGCGCGCAGGCCCAGCGTTCGCTGGGCAATTTCAGGATCGGCTGGGAAAAGCAGCCGGCGTCGATCGTTCGCGCGCTCGGCATCGTCAAGCGGGCGGCGGCCGAAACCAATATGGAGTTGAAGCGGCTCGACCCGGCCATCGGCAAGGCGATCATCGAAGCCTCCCAGGAAGTCATCGACGGCAAGCTCAACGATCATTTCCCGCTGGTCGTCTGGCAGACCGGCTCGGGCACGCAATCCAACATGAACGCCAACGAGGTGATCTCCAATCGGGCGATCGAACTGCTGGGCGGTGTCATGGGATCCAAGAAACCGGTGCATCCCAACGACCACGTCAATATGAGCCAGTCGTCGAACGATACCTATCCGACGGCCATGCACATCGCCTGCGCGGAGCGCATCGTGCACGACCTGTTGCCGGCGCTGAAGCATTTGCATGCGGCGCTCGAAGCCAAGACCAAAGCTTTCGCCCACATCATCAAGATCGGCCGCACGCATACGCAGGACGCGACGCCCCTCACCCTTGGCCAGGAATTCTCAGGCTATGCCGCGCAGGTCGCCTCGTCGATCAAACGTATCGAGATGACGCTGCCAGGTCTGCAGGAACTGGCGCAAGGCGGCACCGCCGTCGGCACCGGTCTCAACGCGCCGGTCGGTTTTGCCGAGAAGGTGGCGGCGCGAATCGCTGACATCACCGGCATCGCGTTCGTCACCGCGCCGAACAAGTTCGAGGCGCTGGCGGCCCATGATTCCATGGTGTTCTCGCATGGCGCCATCAACGCCTGCGCCGGCGCCCTGTTCAAGATTGCCAACGACATTCGTCTGCTCGGCTCCGGCCCGCGCTCCGGCCTTGGTGAACTGTCTCTGCCGGAAAACGAACCGGGTTCATCGATCATGCCGGGCAAGGTCAACCCCACCCAGTGCGAGGCGTTGACGCAGGTCTGCATCCAGGTGTTCGGCAACAATGCGGCTGTGACCTTCGCCGGCAGCCAGGGCCATTTCGAGCTCAACGTCTACAATCCGCTGATGGCCTATAATTTCCTGCAGTCGGTGCAGCTGCTCGCCGACGCCTCCATCTCGTTTACCGACAATTGCGTCGTTGGCATCGAGGCGCGGGAAGACAATATCAAGGCCGCCCTCGACCGCTCGCTGATGCTGGTGACAGCACTGGCGCCGACCATCGGGTACGACAATGCCGCCAAAATCGCCAAGACCGCGCACAAGAACGGCACGACCTTGCGCGAGGAAGCGCTGGCCACCGGGCTGGTCACCGAAGCCGACTATGACCGCCTGGTGCGGCCGGAGGACATGACGCATCCCGGATGATCTTGCGCTATCGCAAAAACGTTACCGCGGTGAACAATCTGTAACCAAATCTACACCTTTGGTGAACAGTCGCCCTGCTCTATGTGGATGGGCAACGCAACCCTTCTGGAGAGAGTCCACCATGTCCACCAACACGTCCGTTGCCGGTTCCGGCACCGTTTCCAACGCCGCTTTCAACGCCTCAGGCACCATCCTGCTTGGCCGCGTCCTGCTTTCAGTCATCTTCGTGCTTTCCGGTTTCGGCAAGCTCAACGCGATCGCCGGCACCGCCGGCTACTTCGGCAGCATGGGCCTGCCGATGCCGACCGTAACGGCTGTAGTCGTCGGCCTGATCGAGCTGCTCGGCGGTCTCGCCATTCTCATCGGCTTTCAGACCCGGATCACCGCCTGGGTGCTGGCAATCTTCACCGTCGCCACGGGGCTGGTCGCCCACACCGGCTGGGCCGATCAGATGCAGATGATCAGCTTCATGAAGAACCTGGCGATTGCGGGCGGCTTCCTCGTGCTGGCTTCCTCGGGCGCCGGCGCCTATTCGGTCGACGCCAAGCGCGGCTGAAGCGGTCCAGGAACGATTTGCACCAAGGGGCGCGGAATTTTCCGCGTCCCTTTTTCGTTGTCGATCTACCAGATTTCGATTGGTCGGACCGAGTGCCTGATCCGAATTTCTGCTAAGAATGAGGCGTCGGGGAAGAACAGGTCAACCGGCCTGGCCGACATCGAGGTGACCAATGCCCCGCAATGCGCTGCTTCTGTTTTCCCGACTGCTTCTCGCCGCGCTATTCGTTCCGTCCGGCTTCCACGCGCTTACCGACATCGCCGGCACATCAGGTTACTTTGCCGGCCTCGGCCTGCCGCTGCCCACGCTCGCAGCCTGGGCGACGGGGCTGTTCGAGCTGATCGCCGGACTGCTCATCCTCGTCGGCCTTAACACCTCGATCGCGGCGCTCCTGCTTGCCGCCTTCTGCATTGCAGCAGGTTTCATCGGCCATTATGGCCGGGGCGGCGACGATCCGATGCTGACCTTCATGCATTCGCAGATGCTGATGAAGGACATCGCCCTATCAGGCGGTTTTCTGGCGCTGGCGATGGCTGGCGCAGGCGCCTATTCGTTCGATGGGCGGATATTTCGGATCGGCTCTGAAACGACTTGACCGGCACAAGCTGCCAAACTTAGCCAGATTACTTGCCTGAGCCATATTACTTGCCTGAGCCAGATTACTTGGCTGGCATATTGGGGCCGCCCTCGACCGCCAGCACCAGCCGGCGGTTGGTGACCCTCGCCAGCTGTGCCAGCCGGCCGGCCGGGCGCTCGCCGTAAAGGTCGGCCAGCGGCGCCGGCAGCACCAGCGCAAGCACGCCATTGCCGCGGCTTTCCCATTTCAGCCGCGGCATGACGCCCGGCATCGCCGCCGTCAGCAGGTAGACGACGCGCATCACGGCGGCCAGGACGCGGGCGCGCTCGATATAGCGCGGCGTTGCCAGCGCCTTGATTTCCGGCGCGATCGATTCGTTGAAGATGCCCTCATGACGGTAGGCGTTGGCCAGCGCAAGGAAGGCGCGGCCGGGATGGTCGACGCCGATGAAGGAGGCGTGGGCAATGATGTTGAGCGACTGCTTGCCGCGATATTCGGGATGCGCGCGCCAGCCGATGTCGGCAAGCAGACAGGCGGCCTGGCGGTAACGCGCCTCGTCGACGGTCTCCTCGATGCCGAAGGCGGCGAAGGTCTTGCCCGTCCACTCGACAAGCTCATGCGCGTGGGTGACCGAGCGCGAACGCAGCCGGGCGAGTTCCTCCGAGGCTGAGATCAGCGGATCTGCCTTCTGCTCGGCTTTGTCGAGCAGCGAGTAGAGAAAGCCCTCGCGCACGCCCAGCGCCGAGACGATGATCTTGGACGGCTGCATCGCCGCCATGATCTCCTGCAGCACGATGGCGCCATAAGGCAGCAGCGAGCGGCGGTTCTTTGAGACGCCCTCGATACCCCGTATCTTCTCGATCTCGCCCTTGGCGACCTGCTTGAGGAAGTTCGCAGCGCTGTCGATGCCGATCTCGTAATGGTGCATGACGCTCAGCGGATAGCTGGTCATTTCCATGTACAGCCGGGCGAGGTTTCGCCAGGTGCCGCCGACCGCATAGAACGGCCTGCCCTGTCCGCCTTTCAGGAGCTTTGCCTTCGCGAGCTCGTCGCGCGCTATCTTTGCCGCCTGGGCCAGTGAGTTCTTGGCCATGTCCTGCAGGCGCAGGCCGCCCAGCGGCAGCGTGATGCCATCGCCGATTGCCTCGCCATCAACGTCGACCAGTTCGAGGCTGCCGCCGCCGAGGTCGCCGGCGATGCCGTTGGCCGGGTGGAAGCCGGAAATGACGCCGAGTGCGGAATAATGCGCTTCCTGGCGCCCGCTCAGCACCTGGACCTCGGTCTTGAGCACATCTTCGGCGCGGTGGATGAAATCGGGGCCGTTGACCGCCTCGCGGGCGGCGGCGGTTGCCAGCACGTACATATGCTCGGCGCCGGCCTGCTCGGAAAGCGCGCGAAAACGCCGGAATTCTTCCATCGAGCGGGTCACCGCCTCGGGATCGAGCTTTCCGGTCGAGACGATGCCGCGGCCGAGGCCGGCCAGCATCTTTTCGTTGAACAGCGTGGTCGGTGAGCGCGCCAGCCCCTCATAGACGACAAGACGGATCGAGTTCGACCCGATGTCGATGATGGACAGCGGTCGGCGGTCCTGAAGCCGGCCCTGGGACGTTGAAATCATCAGCCGGTCGCTGCGGCGTTTTTCTTGCGGCGCTTGAACTGCGCGATGCGCTTGGGCGCATGCGATTTCAGCGCATCGCCCCGTCCGGAAAGGCTCGGATTGGTCATGAAATATTCCTGCGCGTTGAACGGTTCCTCGCCCTCCTCAAGCGTGGCGCGCCGGGAGGTTCCGTCAGCCAATACGTCGAAACTTTGCTGGTTGTCCATGATGTTGCCCAGCATGATCTGGCCGAGGACTTGTTCATGCACCGTTGGATTGGTGATCGGCACCATGGTTTCGACGCGGCGGTCGAGATTGCGCGGCATCAAATCGGCCGATGAGATGTAGACGACCGCCCCGTCCGACGGCAATCCGTGGCCGTTGCCGAAACAATAGATGCGACTGTGTTCGAGGAAGCGGCCGACGATCGACTTGACCCTTATGTTCTCCGACAGGCCCGGCACCTGGGGCCGCAGGCAGCAGATGCCGCGCACGACGAGATCGATCTCGACGCCAGCGCGGCTGGCGTCATAGAGCGCGTCGATGATGATCGGGTCGACCAGCGAATTCATCTTCATCCAGATGCGGGCCGGCCTGCCCTCCAGCGCATGGGCAATCTCGTCCGAAATGTGCTTGAGGATACGTTTGCGCAGCGTGAACGGCGAGATGGCCAGCCGCATCTCATCGGTCGGCTCGGCGTAGCCGGTGATGAAATTGAAAAGCTGGGCGACATCGCGGGCGATCGTCGGAGCGGTGGTGAAAAAAGACAGGTCGGTGTAGATGCGCGCGGTGACCGGGTGGTAGTTGCCGGTGCCGAGATGCACGTAGTTGCGCAGCTTGCCGTCCTCGCGCCGCACCACCAGCGACATTTTCGCGTGGGTCTTCAACTCGAGGAAGCCGAACACGACCTGAACGCCGGCGCGCTCGAGGTCGCGCGCCCAGCGGATGTTGGCTTCCTCGTCGAAGCGCGCCTTGAGCTCGACCAGCGCCGTCACCGACTTGCCGGCCTCCGCCGCGTCGACCAAAGCGCGCACGATCGGGCTGTCGTTTGAGGTGCGATAGAGCGTCTGCTTGATCGCCACCACTTCCGGGTCGGCCATCGCCTGGCGCAGAAACTGCACCACCACGTCGAAGGATTCGTAGGGATGATGAACGATGATGTCCTTCTCGCGGATGGCGGCAAAACAGTCACCGCCATGCTCGCGGATGCGCTCGGGAAAGCGCGGATTATAGGGCGTGAATTTGAGATCGTCGCGGGCGATGGCGACGATCTCGGAAATCTGGCTGAGAGCCAGCGGACCGGTGAGCACGCTGATGCGGCTCGACGAGACGGCAAGCTCGCCGGCGACGAACTCGCGCAGTTCGGCCGGCATCAGCTTATCGAATTCGATGCGGATGACCGAGCCGCGGCGGCGGCGCTTCAGCGCCGTCTCGAACAGGCGCACGAGATCCTCGGACTCCTCCTCAACCTCGATGTCACTGTCGCGGATGATGCGGAACGTGCCGGAGCCCTTGACTTCGTAGCCGGGGAACAGCTTGCCGATATAGAGACCGACCGCCTCTTCCAGCGGAATGAAGCGGACATGACGCTTGCGGTCAGGCAAGCGGATGAAGCGCTTCAGCGCCACCGGCAGACGCAGCAGCGCGCTCATCTCTTCGCCATTCCTGCGATGGCGCAGTTGCAGGGCCATCGAGAAGCCGAGATTGGGAATGAACGGGAACGGATGCGCCGGGTCGATCGAAAGCGGTGTGAGCACCGGAAACACCTGCTCCTGGAAATGATCCTCGAGCCAGGTCTTCTCGTCCTTGGTCAGCGCATCGCGGCTGATGCTCTCGATGCCTTCCTTGTCGAGCAGCAGCATCAGCGCGGAAAGGCTCTTCTGCTGGTCCTCCTGCAGGCGCTCGACCTCGCGCAGCAATTGTTCCAGCTGTTGTTCGGGGGTGCGGCCGTCCGGGCTCTTCAGCTTGATGCCTTCGCGAACCTGGCCGGCGAGCCCGGCGACACGGACCATGAAGAACTCGTCGAGATTGGCGGCCGAAATCGACAGGAAGCGGACACGCTCGAGCAGCGGATGATTGGCGTTCAGCGATTCCTCGAGGACGCGGCGGTTGAATTGCAGCCAGGAAAACTCGCGGTTGACGAAGCGGTCCGGGTTGCCGCCCTCTGGGCTCGCCACCTCGACAGTGGTGAATTCGCTCTGCACCGGCTTTAATTCGTTCATGGTTCCTGCTCGTTTCGCACCCGCTGGCCACAGCGTCGCGCGTCTTTGCGGACGCGCAAAGGACGCTCTACCACTCTTAAGCTACGCACGATCCCCAGCGAACCGAATTCGGTTTTCGGGGCCATGCCTTAACCGGCTTAGCTTATCCTGTGACAGGCTTTTACGACAGTTTGATTTCATCGATCTTGCAAAGAGACAGCTTATGATCCAGATGCAATCCAGCTACAGCGCGGCGCGTTCCTTGGACGCGCACAGGACGCGGTGGAATTTTGATTTTGCGCATGATCCGGGGTCATGCGGCAAATGCAGGAGACGACGATGGCAGGCGGTTCCATTCCCCATTTCCAGAACGATGCGGGCTATGCGGCGATCGACATCGGCGTCAAGGAGTTCATGTGCACCGGCGCCAACCCGCCTTTCGACCATCCGCATGTGTTTCTCGACATGGGAGACGACAATGAAAAGGTCTGCCCCTATTGCTCGACGCTTTATCGCTATTCGCCAAAGCTGAAGGCGACGGAAACGCAGCCTGCGGGATGCCTCTATATCGACCAGGCCGCCTGACACGCGCACGCCATCCCCATGGACGACACCCGGTCCCGGCAGGTTGTTATCGCCGGAGCCGGCGTCGCCGGACTGACTGCGGCGCTGGCATTTTCCGAGCGCGGCTATCTGGTGCGGCTGTTCGAACAGGCGCCGCGCCTCGAAGCGGCCGGCGCCGGTATCCAGCTCTCACCCAACGCAACGCGCATCCTTCGCCAGCTCGGCGTGCTCGACCGGCTGTTGCCGGCGGCGGTGCGGCCGGAGGCGGTCGTGCTCAAGGACGCCGCCACGCTGCGCGAGCTGGCGCGGGTGCCGCTTGGCGAAGCAGCCGAAGGGCGCTGGCAGGCCCCCTATCTCGTCGCTCATCGGGCTGACCTGCAAGACGCGCTGATGGCGCGCCTTGCCGAACAGCCGGAAATCAGTCTCGTCACCGGCGCGCGCGTCGGCGGCGTCGCCGCAGGACCGCGCCATACTACGGCAACAGTCGAGATTGCCGGCAAGACAGTCGAAGCCGACGGCTTTCTGCTGATCGGCGCCGACGGCGTCTGGTCGGCTATCCGCGCTTTTGGCGGGTTTGCGGCCAAAAGCCGGTTTTCGGGCGAGCTTGCCTGGCGCGCTACGATCAGTGCAGACAGTGTCGCGGGAGAAGCGCTTGCGGCGGTCGGCGCCGCCAATTGCGTGACCACCTTCCTGCATCCCGGCTTCCACCTCGTCGCCTATCCGGTCAGCAACGGCACGGCGTTCAACCTGGCCGCCTTCACCAGGGGCGAGATCATCGCCGAGAGCTGGCCGGGCCACGCCGACACCAACATCCTCGTCGGCGCCATGCATGGCACGGCGGCAGCACTGGCCCGGCTTGCCGAGGATGCCGGCCCCTGGACCGCATGGCCGATCCATACGGTCGACCAGGCACAGCCATGGACGACGCCCGCCGGCATCGCGCTGATCGGCGATGCGGCGCATGCGATGACGCCGTTTGCGGCGCAGGGCGCGGCGATGGCGATCGAGGATGCCGCAACCCTTGCCGGCTTTGTCGCCGCCTCGCCTGCCGACCCCTGGAGCGCGCTTGCCGCCTGGGAAAAGATGCGGCGGCCGCGCATCGCCAAGGTCACCCGCCGCGGTGCCGTCAACCGCTTCGCCTGGCATGCAGCGGGGCCGGTGGCCGTCGCGCGCAACCTGTTTCTGAAGCTGCGCCCGCCGGAAAAGCTCGCGGCCGATCTCGACTGGCTCTATGGCTGGAACCGGGACACTCTACAGTTTAGGTCGTCGACGTAGCTATCCTTCCCACCCCCCTCTGTCCTGCCGGACATCTCCCCCACAAGGGCAGGGGAATCGCGTTTGAGTAGATGGGAAATTGCTTGCCAATTGGCGGGTTGTGGATTCTTGGGAGGACTCCG
>NZ_JBVVQU010000080.1:11573-21442 GCF_055811555.1 Mesorhizobium sp. WSM4813 | reverse complement strand
GTCTTGCCATGATCGACATGGCCAATCGTGCCGATGTTCACATGAGGCTTTGTACGCTCGAATTTACCTTTTGCCATGTGATCTCTCCATTCCTGCTCGCCCGTGCGGGCTTTGAATTAAGTTAGCGCTGCAACCCGTTTGGATTACGCGTATTTCTTCTGGACTTCCTGAGCGACCGCGGTCGGCACCGGCTCGTAGTGATCGAACTGCATCGTGTAGGCCGCGCGGCCTTGGCTCATCGAGCGCAGGTTGTCGACGTATTTGAACATGTTGGCGAGCGGCACCATCGCGTTGATAACCACCGCCACGCCACGGGCTTCCTGGCCCTGGATCTGGCCGCGACGGCCGTTCAGGTCGCCGATGACGCTGCCGACATAATCTTCCGGCGTCACCACTTCGACCTTCATGATCGGCTCGAGCAACTGCACGCCAAGCCTGGGCGCCGCTTCACGGAAGCAGGCACGGCCAGCGATTTCGAAGGCCAGAACGCTGGAATCCACGTCGTGGTAGGCACCATCGATCAGCGTCGCCTTGACGCCGATCATCGGGAAGCCGGCGAACGGACCCGACGTCATGACGCTGTTGATGCCCTTTTCGACACCGGGGATGTATTCCTTCGGCACAGCGCCACCAACGATCTTGGATTCGAACAGGAATTCGCTGCTTTCCGGATTTGGCTCGAAAAGAATTTTGACGCGAGCGAACTGACCGGTGCCGCCGGTCTGCTTCTTATGGGTGTAGTCCTGCTCTTGGCTGCGGGTGATCGTCTCGCGATATGCCACCTGCGGCGCGCCGACATTGGCCTCGACCTTGAACTCGCGGCGCATGCGGTCGACGATGATGTCGAGGTGGAGCTCGCCCATGCCGGAAATGATCGTCTGGCCTGATTCCTCGTCGGTCTTGACGCGGAAGGACGGGTCCTCGGCAGCCAGGCGATGCAGCGCAAGGCCCATCTTTTCCTGGTCGTTCTTGGTCTTCGGCTCAATGGCGATCTGGATGACCGGATCGGGGAATTCCATACGCTCGAGGATGACTGGATGCAGCGGATCACTGAGCGTGTCGCCGGTGGTCGTGTCCTTGAGGCCGGCCAGGGCGACGATATCGCCGGCAAAAGCCTCTTCGACGTCGGCGCGCGAGTTCGCATGCATCTGCAGCATGCGGCCGATGCGCTCTTTCTTGCCCTTGACCGTGTTGTCGACCGAGATGCCCTTGGTGAGCTTGCCGGAATAGATGCGGGCAAAGGTGAGCGAACCGACGAACGGGTCGTTCATGATCTTGAAGGCGAGCATCGACAGCGGCTCGTTGTCGTCGGCATGACGCTCGATCTCGGCATCGGTCTTGGCGTCGACGCCCTTGATGGCCGGAACATCGACCGGCGACGGCAGATATTCGACGACGGCGTCGAGCAGCGGCTGCACGCCCTTGTTCTTGAAGGCCGAGCCACAGAACATCGGATAGAACTTCACCGCGATGGTGCCCTTGCGGATCAGCGCGCGGATCTCGTCATTGCTCGGCATCTTGCCTTCGAGGTAATTCTCAAGCGCCGTCTCGTCCATTTCGACGGCGGCCTCGATCATCTTCTCACGGTATTCTTCGGCACGAGCCTTGAGGTCGGCAGGAATCTCGACGACGTCCCAGGCGGCGCCCAGCGTCTCGTCGCGCCAGACCAGCGCGTTCATCTCGACCAAGTCGACGACGCCCTTGAACTCGGTCTCGGCGCCGATCGGCAGCTGCATGACGACGGCATGCGCGCCGAGGCGCGAGCCGATCATCTCGACCGAGCGATAAAAGTCGGCGCCGATCTTGTCCATCTTGTTGCAGAAGATCATGCGCGGCACGCGGTACTTGTCGGCCTGACGCCAGACGGTCTCCGTCTGCGGCTCGACACCGGCATTGGCATCGAGCAGGGCAATGGCGCCGTCGAGCACGCGCAACGAACGCTCGACCTCGATGGTGAAGTCGACGTGGCCGGGCGTGTCGATGATGTTGAAGCGATGCATCTTGCCGTCACGAGCCTTCCAGAAGGTCGTGGTCGCGGCCGACGTGATGGTGATGCCGCGCTCCTGCTCCTGCTCCATCCAATCCATGGTGGCAGCGCCGTCATGGACTTCGCCGATCTTGTGCGACTTGCCCGTGTAGTAGAGGACGCGCTCGGTGGTCGTCGTCTTGCCGGCGTCGATATGCGCCATGATACCGAAATTGCGGTAATCTTCGATTTTATATTCGCGGGCCATGGGAGGTGCCTCTTCAGTCTCGTTCGCGCTTTACCAGCGGTAGTGCGCGAAGGCGCGGTTGGCTTCTGCCATCTTGTGGGTGTCTTCACGCTTCTTAACAGCGGTGCCGCGGTTGTTGGCCGCGTCCATCAGCTCGCCGGAGAGGCGGTCGACCATCGTGGTCTCGTTGCGATTGCGGGCGGCGGCGATCAACCAGCGGATGGCCAGCGCCTGACGGCGCTCGGGGCGCACGTCGACCGGAACCTGGTACGTGGCGCCACCGACGCGGCGCGAGCGCACTTCCACATGCGGCGCGACATTGTCGAGCGCCTGATGGAAGACGGTGACCGGCTCCTGCTTGGTCTTGGACTGGACCTGGTCGAGCGCGCCGTAGACGATGGTCTCGGCAACCGACTTCTTGCCGTCATACATGACGGCGTTCATGAACTTGGTGACGATCAGATCGCCGAACTTCGGGTCCGGATTGATCTCACGCTTTTCTGCACTGTGACGACGGGACATTTTTTCTCTGCCTCAATTCTGCGTGGTGGCCTGGATCCTGGATCGTCGCTTGGCGCCCGTCCGGGATGACCTTGGCTACGCTTCGGTCACTTCGGACGCTTGGCGCCGTATTTCGAACGGCGCTGCTTGCGGTTCTTCACACCCTGCGTGTCGAGCACACCGCGGATGATATGGTAGCGGACGCCCGGAAGATCCTTGACGCGGCCGCCGCGGATCATCACCACGGAGTGTTCCTGAAGGTTGTGGCCTTCGCCGGGGATGTAGCCGATCACTTCAAAACCATTGGTCAGACGGATCTTGGCGACCTTGCGCAGCGCCGAGTTCGGCTTCTTCGGCGTCGTTGTGTAGACGCGCGTGCAGACGCCCCGCTTCTGCGGGTTCTGCTGCATGGCCGGGACCTTGTTGCGCTTCACCGGCGCAATGCGCGGCTTGCGGATCAGCTGGTTGACGGTAGGCATTAAACCCTCTTGTCTCTCAATTCCGTGTCTCGCCCGGTCAGGGCCGCTCAAAGCGTCATTTCCATACGCAAATTCGGGCCACAAACCGCGCCTCGCGGTCTTGCCCGAACAAATGGCAGAGGAAGCGGAAACCGCTTCGTGCACGCCGGAAATGTCTTTTCGCTCGTAAAACGAACCCTGTTTGAGACAAACTCCAAAGCGTGTCGCTTCGGAAGGGAGAGCCTCACATCGGTTCTGACTGGCCGGCTTCTACTCGCAAGCCTGTTGCCCGTCAACCCCGGAGCGCCAAATATTAGGCTGAAACCGAGGCTTGGCAGCCATGCGAAAGACGCATGTAATTTTCTTTCGCCATTTTGCAAGAGGAGGGAAGAAAGTGACCGGCTTTCGGCTGTTGCGCGGGCATGCTTCATGCGAAAAAGAGGCATGAACAGCGCAAATCCCCTCGCCCGGAGGAATCGGCCCGTGAACGACAACGATGAGCGCCCGGTCACCATCATTACCGGCCGGGCATGGAAAAGGAAGGGCGGCAAGCCGGAAGGCGTCCACCTCATGCTGGTCGCGCCTGACGACGATTCGGCGGTGCGCCGCGCGCTCGAATCACTCTCTGCCGAGGGTTACGCCGAGGCGGAGCTTGACCAGATCGGCGACCTGGACGGGATGCCCGACGAAGAGCCGCACCTGTCGGCCTATCAAGGCGCGCTCGAAGGCGAAGTGTCGATCGTCACCTTCGATGTGCCAGTCTGAAGCAGGGCCAGTCTAAGCAGGGCCAGTCTGAAGCAAGGCCGGTTTGAAGCGGGTTCTATCCCGGCCACCGGGCGAGCCTCCCGTGACTTGCCCGGCATCGGTTCTCTGCTAAGAGAACCAATCGCTGCCAGGAGCAGTGCATTTTCCAATCCGTGGAGTCTCCCATGTCTTCGAACAGCAACCCTATCAAGCTCGGCATCGTCGGGGTGGGAAAGATTGTTCGCGACCAGCACCTGCCTGCCTTGGCGAAGGACCAGTCCTATCGCCTCGTCGCGGCCGCCAGCCGGCACGGCAAGGTCGACGGCATCGGGAATTTTCCTGATATCGAGGCTATGCTCAACGCGGTGCCGGAGCTTGAGGCCGTATCGCTCTGCATGCCGCCGCAGTTCCGCTACGACGCCGCGCGGACGGCGCTCGAAGCGAAAAAGCATGTCTTCCTGGAGAAGCCGCCCGGTGCAACGGTCAGCGAGGTCGAGGATTTGAAGGCGCTAGCGGTCGCGAACGGCGTCTCGCTGTTCGCCAGCTGGCATTCGCGCTATGCGCCGGCGGTGGAAGCGGCGCGGGCATTTCTCGGCTCGACGCAGATCAGATCGGCAGCCATCAACTGGAAGGAAGACGTGCGCCGCTGGCACCCGAACCAGGACTGGATCTGGGCTCCTGGCGGCTTCGGCGTGTTCGATCCCGGCATCAACGCGCTGTCGATTGCGACCCACATCCTGCCGGCAATGTTCATCACCTCGGCAATTCTCGATTTTCCCGAAAACCGCGCAGCCCCGATCGCTGCGCACATCGCCTTCCGCACCTCGAACGGCTTGCCGGTGACGATGGAGCTCGACTGGCGCCAGACCGGCCCGCAAAGCTGGGACATCCTGGCCGAGACGGACAAGGGGGCGATGGTGCTTTCGGGCGGCGGCTCAAAACTAGCGGTCGACGGCCGCGTCGTTCACGACGAGCCGGAAGCCGAATATCCGATGCTCTACAGGCGTTTCGCCGAGATCGTGCGCGCCGGCATCTCTGACGTCGACCTCGCCCCGCTGCAGCATGTCGCCGACGCCTTCATGCTCGGCAAGCGCAACGTGGTGGAAGCGTTTTTCGATTAAGCCGCGGAGCTGTAAAGAGTGGCCTTCGCTCCGGTCCTGACCATCTTGCAAGCGTCGCGCCGCCCCTCATCTGGCTGCCGTCATCTTCTCCCCGTGAACGGGGAGAAGGACGCCGTCATCAAAGATTTCGCCAATCTCCAGCGTCGCAGAAAGAGCGCCAAGGCTGCGGTCAGCTTCTTTCTCCCCGTTTACGGGGAGAAATGCCCGGCAGGGCAATGAGGGGCGGCACCGGACGATCGAAATAAGTCGCAACACTCGACGAGGCCTCCTCCCAATCCGTCGCCAGCGGCATAAATTCCAACTTCAACACACAAAAAAAGCCGCCGGGTTGTCCCGACGGCTTTGTTGCCTGAGATCTGTACCGCCGCGCGTACTGCGCGGCGGAAGCCATGTCGGTCAGCATCGGATCGGCGACCTCGACGCCCGACGCCTTGCGGCGTTCGTCGATGATCAACTCGTCGCGCGAGGTGGCGATGCGCCGTATCTGGCTCATTGTGCCGCCGGTGCCGGCCGGGATCAGACGGCCGACGATGACGTTTTCCTTCAGCCCCTGCAGCATGTCGGTCTTGCCGGCAACCGCCGCTTCGGTCAGCACTCGGGTCGTCTCCTGGAAGGAGGCGGCAGAGATGAAGGACGGCGTCTGCAGCGAGGCCTTGGTGATGCCCAAGAGCACCGGCTGGCCTTCGGCCGGCTTCTTGCCGTCCTCGACCAGGCGCTCGTTGACCTCTTCCAGCTCGATCACGTCGACGTGGTCGCCCGGAATGTAGGTCGAGTCGCCCTGCGCCGTGATCTCGACCTTCTGCAGCATCTGGCGAACGATCACCTCGATGTGCTTGTCGTTGATCGACACGCCCTGCAGACGGTAGACCTCCTGGATCTCGTTGACGAGGTAGGACGCAAGCGCCTCCACGCCCTTGATCGCCAGGATGTCGTGCGGCGCCGGATTGCCGTCGAGGATGTAGTCGCCCTTCTCGATAACGTCGCCGTCCTGGAGATGGAACGGCTTGCCCTTCGGGATCAGGTATTCGACCGGCTCAAGCGTCGAGTCATGCGGCTCGATGATGATGCGGCGCTTGTTCTTGTAGTCGCGGCCAAAGCGGATCGTGCCGTCGATCTCGGCGATGATGGCGTGATCCTTCGGACGGCGTGCCTCGAACAGTTCGGCAACACGCGGCAGACCGCCGGTGATGTCCTTGGTCTTGGCGCTTTCCATCGGGATACGCGCCAGCACGTCGCCGGGGCGAACCTGTGCACCCGGCTCGACCGAAAGAATGGCCTCGACCGAGAGCAGGAAGCGAGCGTCGCCGCCCTTCGACAGCTTGCCGACCTTGCCCTTGGTGTCCTGGACGACGATCGCCGGCTTGAGGTCGTTGCCACGTGGCGTCGAACGCCAGTCGATGACCTCGCGCTTGGTGATGCCGGTCGATTCGTCGGCCGTTTCCTGGACGGAAATGCCATCGACCAGATCCTCGAACGCCACCTTGCCCTCGATTTCGGTGAGGACCGGGCGGGTATAGGGATCCCACTCGGCGATGCGCTGGCCGCGCTTCACCTTGTCGCCATCGTCCACGAAGATGCGCGAACCATAGGTGACTCGGTGCGTGGCGCGCTCCTTGCCGGCCTCGTCGAGGATCAGCACCGCCATGTTGCGGCCCATGACCATCTGCTGGCCGTCGGAGTTGCGCACCACGTTGCGGTTGCGGATCTCGACCTTGCCCTCATAGGAGGCTTCAAGGAACGACGAGTCCACCACCTGCGCCGTACCGCCCATGTGGAAGGTACGCATGGTGAGCTGGGTGCCCGGCTCGCCGATCGACTGCGCCGCGATGACGCCGACAGCCTCGCCCTGGTTGACCGGGGTGCCGCGGGCCAGATCGCGTCCGTAGCAGACCGCGCATACACCGACCCTGACGTCGCAGGTCAGCGCCGAGCGGATACGGACCGACTGGACACCGGCCTGTTCGATCTGCTCGACGTCGCGTTCGTCCATCAGCGTTCCGGCCTTGACTAGAACCTCACCCGTGACCGGATGAGTGATGTCGTCGAGCGCCGTGCGGCCGAGGACGCGCTGGCCGACGGAAGCGACGACTTGGCCGGCATCGACGATCGGCTGCATGGTGAGGCCCTTGTCGGTGCCGCAGTCGACGGAGTTGACGATGCAGTCCTGCGCCACGTCGACCAGACGACGGGTGAGGTAACCCGAGTTCGCCGTCTTCAAGGCGGTGTCGGCCAGACCCTTGCGGGCGCCGTGGGTCGAGTTGAAGTACTCGAGCACGGTCAGGCCTTCCTTGAAGTTCGAGATGATCGGCGTCTCGATGATCTCACCGCTAGGCTTAGCCATCAGGCCGCGCATACCGGCAAGCTGGCGCATCTGGGTGGGCGAGCCGCGCGCACCGGAGTGCGACATCATGTAGATCGAGTTCATCGGCTTTTGACGGCCATTATCCTCGAACTCGACCGCCTTGATGCGGGCCATCATCTCGTCGGCGACCTTTTCCGAGCACTTGGCCCAGGCGTCGACGACCTTGTTGTACTTCTCGCCCTGCGTGATCAGGCCGTCATTGTACTGCTGCTCGTACTCCTTGGCCAAAGCCTCGGTGTCGGAAACCAGCTTGATCTTGGCATCCGGGATCAGCATGTCGTCCTTGCCGAACGAAATGCCGGCGCGGCAGGCGTGGCTGAAGCCGAGGGCCATGATGCGATCGCAGAAAATGACCGTCTCCTTCTGACCGCAATGGCGGTAGACGGTGTCGATCATCTTGGAGATGTTCTTCTTGGTCATCTCCTGGTTGGCGGTCTCATAAGGCACGTTGACGTTCTTCGGCAGAAGCTCGCCGATGATCATGCGGCCGGGCGTGGTGTCGTAAATCTTCGACACGACCTTGCCGTCCGCATCGACCGTGCGGAAGCGGCCCTTGATCTTGGTGTGCAACGTCACCGCCTTGGTCTCGAGCGCGTGCTGGAGTTCGCCCATGTCGGCAAACACCATGCCCTCACCCGGCTCGTTCTGGTTGACGATCGACAGATAGTAGAGACCCAAAACCATGTCCTGCGACGGCACGATGATCGGCGCGCCGGAAGCCGGGTGCAGGATGTTGTTGGTCGACATCATCAGCACGCGGGCTTCAAGCTGTGCTTCCAGCGACAGCGGCACGTGAACCGCCATCTGGTCGCCGTCGAAGTCCGCATTGAAGGCCGTGCAGACCAGCGGGTGAAGCTGGATCGCCTTGCCTTCGATCAGGATCGGCTCGAACGCCTGGATGCCGAGGCGGTGCAGCGTCGGCGCACGGTTCAGAAGCACCGGGTGCTCGCGGATGACCTCGTCGAGGATATCCCAGACCTCCGGACGCTCCTTCTCGACCAGCTTCTTCGCCTGCTTGACGGTCGAGGAATAACCCTTGGCGTCGAGACGGGCATAGATGAAGGGCTTGAACAGTTCGAGCGCCATCTTCTTCGGCAGGCCGCACTGGTGCAGCTTGAGCTCCGGACCGGTGACGATGACTGAGCGGCCGGAATAGTCGACACGCTTGCCGAGCAGGTTCTGGCGGAACCGGCCCTGCTTGCCCTTGAGCATGTCGGACAGCGACTTCAGCGGACGCTTGTTGGCGCCGGTGATGACGCGGCCGCGACGGCCATTGTCGAACAGCGCGTCAACGGCTTCCTGCAGCATGCGCTTTTCATTGCGCACGATGATGCCGGGCGCACGCAGCTCGATCAGCCGCTTCAGGCGGTTGTTGCGGTTGATGACGCGGCGATACAGATCGTTGAGATCGGACGTGGCGAAGCGGCCGCCGTCCAGCGGAACCAGCGGGCGCAGGTCCGGCGGGATCACCGGAACCACCTTCATGATCATCCATTCCGGGCGGTTGCCGGACTCCATGAAGTTCTCGACGACCTTGAGCCGCTTCAGATACTTCTTCTGCTTCAGCTCGGACGTGGTCGAAGCCAGCTCCGAACGCAGGTCGCCGGCGATCTTCTCCAGGTCCATGCCGGCCAGAAGGTCGTGGATGGCCTCGGCGCCGATCATGGCGGTGAAGCTATCTTCGCCATACTCGTCGACCGCCATCATGTACTCTTCCTCGCTGAGGAGCTGGTGCTCCTTCAGTGCGGTGAGGCCAGGCTCGGTGACGATGTAGTTCTCGAAGTAGAGAACGCGCTCGATGTCCTTCAGCGTCATGTCGAGCAGCGTGCCGATACGCGACGGCAGCGACTTCAGGAACCAGATGTGGGCGACGGGCGCGGCCAGCTCGATATGGCCCATGCGCTCGCGACGGACGCGCGACAGCGTGACTTCGACGCCGCACTTTTCGCAGATGACGCCCTTGTACTTCATGCGCTTGTACTTGCCGCACAGGCACTCGTAGTCCTTGATCGGACCGAAAATACGCGCGCAGAACAGGCCGTCGCGCTCCGGCTTGAAGGTGCGGTAGTTGATGGTCTCCGGCTTCTTGATCTCGCCGAACGACCAGGACAGAATCTTCTCAGGGCTGGCGAGCGAAATCCGGATGGAATCGAACACCTGCGCAGGCGCCTGGGGATTGAAGAGATTCATGACCTCTTGGTTCATGCCGTTCTCCTTTTCGGGGTCAGAAAACCCCTTGCATCTAGCGCGGGCCAAACGCCCGCCGACTTGATCGGCCATCGGCCGAAGAAACTTCTTGTTTGAGCATGATCTTGGCCGAAAACCGGTAACCACTTTTCGGGATCATGCTCGGCGTGGGGGGGGGGGGGGGGGGGCCCCCCCCCCCCGGCGGGGGGGGCGGGGGGGGGGGGGGGCGGCGGCGGGGGGGGGGGGGGGGGGGGGGGGGGGGGGGGGGGGGGGGGGGGGGGGG
>NZ_JBVVQU010000080.1:0-11563 GCF_055811555.1 Mesorhizobium sp. WSM4813 | reverse complement strand
CCTTCTTTCGCGCCCAGCGGCCTATTAAATTTTTTTTTTTATCTTTTTTTTGCCCAAACCCCGTAACCCTTTTTGGGTTTTTTTTGGGGGGGGGGGGGGGGGGCCCCCCCCCCCCCCCCCCGCACGTCTTGCTTACTCGGCCGCGTCGGGCAGCCGGATTGGGTTGTCGTCGAGCTTGGTGTTCTCCAACTCGACATTGAGGCCGAGGGACCGCATTTCCTTGACCAGAACGTTGAAGCTCTCGGGGATGCCGGCCTCGAACGTGTCGTCGCCTCTGACGATCGCCTCGTAGACCTTGGTGCGGCCGGCGACGTCGTCCGACTTCACCGTCAGCATCTCCTGCAGCGTGTAGGCGGCGCCGTACGCTTCTAGCGCCCAGACCTCCATCTCGCCGAAGCGCTGGCCACCGAACTGCGCCTTGCCGCCCAGCGGCTGCTGGGTAACGAGCGAGTACGGCCCGATCGAACGCGCGTGGATCTTGTCGTCCACAAGGTGGTGAAGCTTGAGCATATATATGTAGCCCATCGTCACTTTGCGATCGAACGGCTCGCCGGTGCGTCCGTCATAGAGCTGCGACTGACCGCTGGTGTGCAGGCCCGCCTGCTCCAGCATGATGTTGATGTCGGCCTCGTGCGCGCCGTCGAACACCGGTGTCGCGATGGAGACGCCGCGGCGCATTTGCTCGCTGAGGCGTACGACGCTCTCGTCGTCATAGTCGCGGATCGGCTCGTTGCGGTCGTTGGCCGGCATGAAGCTCTCGAGCGTCTTGCGCAGCGGCTTGATGTCGCCGCCTGTCTTGTACGCGTCGATCAGCTCGCCGATCTTCCTGCCCATGCCGGCGCAAGCCCAGCCCAGATGCGTCTCCAGGATCTGGCCGACATTCATGCGGCTTGGCACACCCAGCGGGTTGAGCACGATATCGGCATGCGTGCCGTCCTCGAGGAACGGCATGTCCTCGACCGGAACGATCCGCGACACGACACCCTTGTTGCCGTGCCGGCCGGCCATCTTGTCGCCGGGCTGCATCTTGCGCTTCACGGCCACGAAGACCTTGACCATCTTCATGACGCCGGGAGGCATCTCGTCGCCGCGCTGCACCTTCTCGACCTTGTCCATGAAGCGCTGTTCGAGCGCCTTCTTGGAATCGTCGTACTGGCCACGCAGGGCTTCCAGTTCGCTTTGGAGCTTTTCGTTCTCCACTGCAAACTGCCACCACTGCGAACGCGGATACTCGTCGAGCGTGTCCTTCGACAGCTTCGAGCCTTTCTTGAAGCCCTTCGGCCCGGCAATCGCGTCCTTGCCGATGAGAACGTCGGACAGGCGCGAATAGACGTTGCGGTCGAGGATCGCCTGCTCGTCGTCGCGGTCCTTGGCGAGGCGTTCGATCTCCTCGCGTTCGATCGCCATGGCGCGCTCGTCCTTCTCCACACCGTGGCGATTGAAGACGCGCACTTCGACGACGGTGCCGAAGGTTCCGGGCGGCATGCGCATGGAGGTGTCACGCACGTCCGACGCCTTTTCGCCGAAGATGGCGCGCAGAAGCTTTTCTTCCGGCGTCATCGGGCTTTCGCCCTTCGGTGTGATCTTGCCGACCAGGATATCGCCCGGCTGCACTTCCGCACCGATATAGACGATGCCGGCCTCGTCGAGGTTTTTCAGCGCTTCTTCCGAGACGTTGGGAATGTCGCGCGTGATTTCCTCCGGCCCGAGCTTGGTGTCGCGCGCCATGACCTCGAACTCCTCGATATGGATCGAGGTGAAGACGTCGTCGGCGACGATGCGCTCGGACAAGAGGATCGAGTCCTCGTAGTTGTAGCCGTTCCACGGCATGAACGCGACCAGCACGTTGCGGCCGAGCGCCAGATCGCCGAGCTCGGTCGACGGACCGTCGGCGATGATGTCGCCCTTGTTGACCCGGTCACCCATGCGCACCAGCGGACGCTGGTTGATGCAGGTGTTCTGGTTCGAACGCTGGAACTTCATCAGCCGGTAGATGTCGACGCCCGACTTGCCGGGATCGAGATCTTCCGTGGCGCGGATGACGATACGCGTCGCGTCCACCTGGTCGACGATACCGCCGCGGCGGGCGCCGATGGCGGCGCCCGAGTCACGGGCGACGATCGGCTCCATGCCGGTGCCGACAAACGGCGCTTCGGCGCGCACCAGCGGCACGGCCTGACGCTGCATGTTCGAGCCCATCAGGGCGCGGTTGGCGTCGTCGTTCTCAAGGAACGGGATCAGGGCCGCGGCCACCGACACCATCTGCTTCGGCGACACGTCCATCAGATCGACGTTTTCGCGCGGCGCCATCATCACTTCGCCGGCGTTGCGGCAAATGACGAATTCGTCGACGAACCCACCGTTCTTATCGAGCTCGGCATTGGCCTGCGCGACGTGGTGCTTGGCCTCTTCCATCGCCGACAGGTAGACGACCTCATTGGTCAGCTTGCCGTTGACGATCTTGCGGTAAGGGCTCTCGATGAAGCCGTACTTGTTGACCCGCGCGAAGGTGGCCAGCGAGTTGATCAGACCGATGTTCGGGCCTTCCGGCGTCTCGATCGGGCAGATGCGGCCGTAATGCGTCGGGTGCACGTCGCGCACCTCGAAGCCGGCGCGCTCGCGGGTCAGACCACCGGGTCCAAGCGCCGAGAGACGGCGCTTGTGGGTGATCTCCGACAGCGGGTTGGTCTGGTCCATGAACTGCGACAGCTGCGAGGAACCGAAGAACTCGCGCACGGCGGCGGCCGCCGGCTTGGCGTTGATCAGGTCCTGCGGCATCACCGTGTCGATCTCGATCGAGGACATGCGCTCCTTGATCGCGCGCTCCATGCGCAGCAGGCCGACACGGTACTGGTTCTCCATCAGCTCGCCGACCGAGCGAACGCGGCGATTGCCGAGATTGTCGATGTCGTCGATCTCGCCCTTGCCGTCGCGCAGTTCGACCAGCGTCTTGACCACGGCCAGGATGTCGTCCTTGCGCAGCACGCGCACGGTGTCCTCGGCCTTGAGCTCGAGGCGCATGTTCATCTTGACGCGGCCAACGGCCGACAGATCATAGCGCTCGCTGTCGAAGAACAGCGAGTTGAACATGGCTTCGGCGGTTTCGAGCGTCGGCGGCTCGCCGGGCCGCATGACGCGGTAGATGTCGAACAGCGCGTCCTGGCGGCTCTCGTTCTTGTCGACGTTGAGCGTGTTGCGGATATAGGCGCCGACATTGACGTGGTCGATATCGAGAACCTTGATCTCGTCATCGCCGGCGGCGAGAAGCACCTTCAGCGTCTTTTCGTCGATCTCGTCCCCTGCTTCGAGGAAAATCTCGCCGGTCGCATAGTTGACGATGTCCTCGGCAAGGTAGTTGCCGAGGAGATCCTCGTCGGTTGCCTTGATCGCCTTGAGGCCCTTTTCGCCGAGCGCCCTGGCCTGGCGGGCAGTGATCTTCTTGCCGGCCTCGACGACGACCTCGTTGGTGTCTGCATCGACCAGGTCGCCAACGGCCTTGAGGCCGCGGAAACGCTCGACGTTGAACGGGATGCGCCAATGGTCGCCGGCGCGCTTGTAGGTGATCTTGTTGTAGAAGGTCGACAGGATCTCCTCGCCGTCCATGCCGAGCGCCATCAACAGCGACGACACCGGAATCTTGCGGCGGCGGTCGATGCGCGCGTGCACGACGTCCTTCGAGTCGAACTCGATGTCGAGCCACGAGCCGCGATAGGGGATGACGCGCGCGGCAAACAGCAGCTTGCCGGACGAATGCGACTTGCCCTTGTCATGGTCGAAGAAGACGCCCGGCGAACGGTGCATCTGCGAGACGATGACACGCTCGGTGCCGTTGACGATGAAAGTGCCGTTCAAGGTCATGAGCGGCATGTCGCCCATGTAGACGTCCTGCTCCTTGATGTCCTTGATCGACTTGGCGCCGGTATCCTCGTCGATATCGAACACGATGAGGCGCAGCGTCACCTTGAGTGGCGCGGCATAGGTCAGGTCGCGCTGACGGCATTCGTCAACGTCGAATTTCGGTGCTTCGAACTCGTACTTCACGAATTCCAGCATCGAGGAGCCGGAAAAGTCGGAAATCGGGAACACCGATTTGAAAACCGCCTGCAGTCCCTCGTCAGGGCGACCGCCCTTGGGCTCCTCGACCATCAGGAATTGGTCGTAGGATGCCTTCTGAACCTCGATCAGGTTCGGCATCTCCGCAACTTCCGGAATCTTTCCGAAGAATTTGCGTACGCGTCTGCGGCCATTGAAAGTTTGTGTCTGGGCCATCGTCGCTCCTTAGCTCGATTCTCGGGGCGAGCCTCGCCGCGGCTCGCCTTGCATTCTCGGCCACCTGGGCGGCGGCCTTTTATTTGTTCACCCGCCACCTGTCGGTGGCCGGCCAAAACGGGAGAAAACCCGTTTCCTGAAGGCCGGTTTACGGTCCTCAGGAAAGAGGTTTTCGTACTCGCGTTACGCAGCCTCCCTTCGCCAAGGGAGTGGCGGACGGCGCGAAGCCGCCCGCCGATATTAAACGCTTACTTCAGTTCGACCTTGGCGCCGGCTGCTTCCAGCTGGGCCTTGAACTTGTCCGCGTCGGCCTTGGAAACAGCTTCCTTGACCGGCTTCGGAGCCGCCTCGACCAGGTCCTTGGCTTCCTTGAGGCCAAGACCGGTGATGGCGCGAACTTCCTTAATGACGTTGATCTTCTGAGCGCCCGCCTCGGTGAGGACGACGTCGAATTCCGTCTTTTCCTCGACCGGAGCAGCAGCGGCCGCAGCACCGCCAGCGGCGGCAACCGCCACCGGAGCAGCGGCGGAAACGCCCCACTTTTCTTCCAGAAGCTTCGAAAGCTCGGCCGCCTCAAGGACGGTCAGCTTCGAAAGGTCGTCTACGATCTTTGCCAGATCAGCCATTGCAATATTCCTTCATAAGGTTCGAACGTGTGTTTGTGATAGCGAGGAACGGCCTCATGCCGCCTCGTCCTTCCGGGCGTAAGCGCCGATGACACGCGCGACCGAAGCCGCAGGCGCATTGACGATCTGGGCGATCCGGGTTGCCGGCGTGGCGATCATGCCAACCAGCCTGGCGCGCAGCTCATCGAGCGACGGAAGTGTGGCGAGTGCCTTCACACCGTCGGCGTTGAGCGAGGTGGTGCCCATTGCGCCGCCGAGAATGACGAGCTTGTCATTTCCCTTGGCGAAATCGGACGCGACCTTCGGCGCCGCAATCGGATCCTCCGAATAGGCGATCAGCGTCTGTCCCTTGAACAGGTCGACGATCGATGCGGAGTCCGTGCCCTGAAGAGCGATTTTGGCGAGACGGTTCTTCGCGACTTTGACGGTGCCACCGGCGACACGCATTTTCGACCGAAGGTCGTTCATTTGCGCGACGGTGATACCGGCGTAGTGGGCCACGACGACTGAACCAGCGCCCGAAAACGCTTCATTCAGGCCCGTGACGAGTTCGCGTTTTTCCGCTCTGTCCACTGCCTATCTCCAGTTGACCCCAATCCTGTTAACGGGAACATTCCCATTACGAGGACAGGCGTCGGGTTGCCTTTTTGCCGGTCGGGCCATCCAGTAACGGATCTCCCGAACGACGATCGAGGATCCTGCCCCCTTTCGCCACACCAGCCGGCAAGCCGAATGGTGCGCAGACAAAAGGCAAACACGGTTCGAACCTTTCATTGGAGCAGTCGCTCCTTTGTCCGGTCTTCACCCGTCTCATGCAGGCCCACATGAATTAAGGCCCCCCCTTGAACTAAGGCTTGGGGCCGCCCGCAATCTCGGACAGGATGTCCGGAAGCCTTCCGACTTCCGGTACCGGGCCGCCAAGATAAGTCGGAGGCCCGGAATTCTGTTTGCGGATCAGCCCTTTAGCGGCCGATCCAAATAGTTCGTATCAGGACGCCGCCAGCGTCGAGACGTCGAGCTTGAGGCCCGGGCCCATCGTCGAGGTGACCGACACCTTCTTGACGTAGTTGCCCTTGGCACCAGCCGGCTTGGCCTTGTTCACCGCGTCGGCGAAGGCGCGGACATTCTCCTCCAGCGCCTTGACGTCGAACGAGATCTTGCCGACGCCGCCATGCACGATGCCGGCCTTCTCGACGCGGAACTCGACCGCGCCGCCCTTCGATGCCTTGACGGCGGCGGTAACGTCGGTGGTGACAGTGCCGACCTTCGGGTTCGGCATCATGCCGCGCGGGCCGAGCACCTTACCCAGACGGCCGACCAGCGGCATCATATCCGGCGTGGCGATGCAACGATCGAAGTCGATCGTGCCCTTCTGGACGATGTCGACCAGATCCTCGGCGCCAACGATATCGGCGCCGGCCGCCTTGGCTTCCTCGGCCTTGTCGCCACGCGCGAAAACGGCGACGCGGACGGTACGGCCGGTGCCGTTCGGCAGATTGACCACACCACGGACCATCTGGTCGGCATGGCGTGGGTCGACACCCAGGTTCATCGCGATTTCAACGGTCTCGTCGAACTTCACCGAGGACCGGTCCTTGAGCAGCTTCAGCGCATCACCCAAGGCGTAGGCCTTGTTGGGATCGATGCCTTCGCGGGTCGTCGATACACGCTTTGCAATCTTTGCCATGATCTCAGCCCACCACTTCCAGACCCATCGAGCGAGCGGAGCCCTCGACCATGCGCATGGCCCCCTCGATATCGGTTGCGTTCAGATCCTTCATCTTCTGCTCGGCGATGGCGCGCACCTTGTCGCGGCCAATCGTGCCGGCCTTGACCTTGCCCGGCTCCTTTGAGCCCGACTTCAGGTTCGCGGCCTTTTTCAGGAAGTAGCTCACCGGTGGTGTCTTCATGACGAAGGTGAACGACTTGTCCTGGTAGTAGGTGATGACGACCGGAACCGGCGATCCCTTTTCCATTTCCTGGGTCTGCGCGTTGAACGCCTTGCAGAACTCCATGATGTTGATGCCGCGCTGACCAAGCGCCGGTCCGATCGGGGGCGACGGCGTAGCCGAACCCGCGGAAACCTGGAGCTTGAGCTGGCCTGCAATTTTCTTAGCCATCTCTTTCCTGCCTTTAATCTCATGCCGGGCCCAAATCCGGGCTACACCGGCGGTTGCAGTCTGGTGGTGCGGTTCCCTGCGGCCGGCTAAAGCCGCATTCGCCTCCCACCCGTTTTGGCCGCGATTTCCACGCCGCCTCCCTCACCGCCGATTTGGCGACAAGGATTTCGGATCAGCCTTTTTCGACCTGTCCGAATTCGAGATCGACCGGCACGGCGCGCCCGAAGATCGAAACCTCCACTTTGAGCCGCGCCCGCTCCTCGTCCACTTCCTGGACGAAACCGTTGAACGACGCGAACGGACCGTCCGAGACGCGGATCGCCTCGCCGATCTCGAAAGTGACCGACGGCTTCGGCCGCTCGACGCCTTCCTGCACCTGGTTGAGGATGCGCTGCGCCTCGGCCTCGGTGATCGGCACCGGCTTCGAATCCCCCAGGAAGCCAGTGACCTTCGGCGTGTTCTTCACGAGCGAGAACACCGCGTCGGTCAGGTTGGCCTTCAGGAGCACGTAGCCCGGGAAGAACTTGCGCTCGGCATCGACCTTGCGGCCGCGGCGTATCTCGACGACCTTCTCGGTCGGCACTACGATCTGCTCGATGTCAGCGGACAGGCCTTTCTGCTTGGCCTTGTTCTCGATGTCCTCAGCGACCTTTTTTTCAAAGTTCGAATAGGCGTGGACGATGTACCACCGCGCAGTCATCTCAAGACTTCTCCGTAATCGCCGGACTTAGCGTCCAATGCCCAGAATCTGCTCGACCGCGAGGCCCATGAGCTGATCGGCAGTAAAGAAAAAGATCATCGCGATCACAGCGAACGCCAGAACCATCACCGTCGAGATCATCGTTTCGCGCCGCGACGGCCAAGTCACCTTGGCGGTCTCCGCGCGAACCTGCTGGAGAAAGACGAAAGGATTTGTGGTTTTCGAAGCCATGTGCCGCCTGTCTGCGAGACCCGTTGACCGGATCTCCTGGATGATCCCGCTGGCCGGGATGTGCCGCCTGAGCCTGTGTTCGCGCCGAATCAGCGCAATCATTTCGCCCATGCAAATCGGACGCGTAAAGCCGGATTCCCAGCTCCACGCGTCGCGTGTCTGTTTCGTCTACATAAAACCGATTCTTGATCCACGCAAGTGGCAAGTGTCCGCTTTATGACAAACGCCGCATCGGAACCATCCAGTCGTCCCGTCCCGGCTATGGCGCTCTTATGCCTCAAAACAGCCTATATGGCAAGCCACCATGCGATTTCAAAAGGTCGAAGCGTGGAGGACCAGACATTTTCCATGAATTGGCCATTTCGAAAAATGGCACGGGCAGCAGGGCTCGAACCTACGACCTGCGGTTTTGGAGACCGCCGCTCTACCAACTGAGCTATGCCCGTATCGCGCGCTGCTATTTCATAAAGCGGACGAGAACTCAAGTCGAGTTTTTAGGCGTGGCCGCGACGGGCTGCGATCGTCGAAATCCGAGGGCCAGCGCCCAGGCGCATATGAGAAGTTCGAGAGCAAAAGTCCAATGCAACATGAAGCTTATGACCCAGTTGCGATACATGGCCGGAACCGTGACGAGTTCGAGCGCACGCCGGTCGAACGGCATTAGCCACATTATAGGCGAGGCCACGCTGTCCAGGATCATATGCATCATTGCGGCGGCAAAGAAGGCGCCGACTGGGGCCAGATATCGCTGATCACGCCATTTCGCGAGCGACAATGCCACAAGGCCGGCCGCTGCCCAGAAGAGCGGCCAATGCGTGATGTAGGCGTGGTGATGGGTCTGGCGGCCATCGACAAAATGGAAGTAGAGCATGTCGATATCCGGGAAGACGCTGCCGAGCATAGCCGCCGCCATGATCCCCGATCTGCCGGGCCAACGATTTCGCGCGAAAGTTCCGAGTATGTAGCCAGCCGGAAGATGAGCGATCAGCATCGTCAAACCTTTCATTGCCGAATCGGTCGAACGTGCGGCATATTGTGGCGCATTCAGGAAGGGTTACCCCGCTTCGCCCCAAGCGGGCCAGGGAGAGGCTAATTTCGCGCTCGGTGGCTTGTACGGTCCGCCGGGCACGCCCCAGCCCCAGGCCGGCATCGGTTCCGTCTCCGGGTCGCAGGTCTCGCCAAGGTTGGAGTTCATCTTCGCCAGCCGCGATCCCCATTCGACATAGGCAGTGAAAGCCGAGCGGAATTCCGGATCGTCCGGCAGCCCGACTTCATCGGCGGCGTCAGCGAGCAGGTTGATCCAGCGGCGGCGCTGTTCCTCGCTCAGATGCTTGCCGAGATGGTGCATCACCATCTCGCGATGGCCGCCATGCTCTTCGCTGTAGGTCTTCGGTCCGCCAAAGACCTCTCCGATGAAGGCCGCGACATGCGCAGGATGGTCCGGCGACATGTTTTTTGAACACCGGGCCGACGATGGAATCCCTAGACACCTTGCCGTAAAAGGTTTGGGTCAGGCGGTTCAGCGCTTCGGTGCCGCCGGCCCATTCGAACAATGTCGGGACGTCCTCGTTCATCACCGATCCTCGGATGCAGCTGACAGCGACGATAGCGGAACGATCGTGCGGAGCTCAACCTGCCTCGATGGCCAGTTTGGGCCGGTGCGAAGCTACAGCTTCGGGGACGCCGCGGCCTCGGCGTTGGCTGACGGCGTGACCCTGCAATTATCGGGCTTGGGCAGCGACTTGCAGATGGTGGCCCCGGTCAGTTCGTCCACCGATTGAGGACCCGTCGTCAACCCGAGCTTCAGCATCGTTTCAGGTTCGAGTTGGTGCACGTCGGAGTGCTTCTCAATCGCTGTGAACAGGCCGGGACCGATCGCCATCTCATTCAGGTAAGCCTTCACTGCCTGCTTCTGTCCGATCAGGTGCAGCCTAAGCTGCGCCTGAGGACCGACAAACCGTCTGACACCCGCGGCAAGCATGAGCGCGCAGGCCGAATCACACTTCGCTCCCGCATCGACGCTCAGTCCGGCATAGGCGCCGTCTTTGGCCAAGCAATTCCATTCTCCCGGGTCGCAGCCGACGAAATCGGTGCGGGCAACGGCAACGTCGAGCCTCTTTTCATGAAAAAGCCGTCCCGCCGCTAGAGCGCTGAACAGGTCGCCGCCTTGTGAGCTGATCACCACAGGCAACCGCCGGTTGCCAAGCGTGGCGAGCAACTGGCGCAGCTTCTGCGGGGTCCGAGGCGTAATCGTGCCTTCCGCCGATATCCACTCCGGGCAATCGGGATTGCAGAGCGGGTTGCTGCCGCGAACGACAACGAAGCGCATCTCCGGCGCCCCGCTCCCCAGCGCTGCCTCGACCGGCTGAGCAGCTGCCTCCTTGGCCGGCTGAGAAAGTGGGACTTGAGCCGGTTGAGGAGGTCCGGCCTTCGCCTCGATCGCTGCCACCTTGGCCGGCTTGGCATTCGCAGGGATCTCCCTGCAGTTCGCCGGCGCCGGGCTCCGCCGGCATATGGCTGCTTCCGTCAGGATGTCGACGGAGTCGAGGCTGGTGACGAGCTTCATCGCCAGCATATCTCCCGACTTGATCTGCCTTATATCGCTGGCCGGCGTTGCCTTCATTACGTCCAGCACGCCCTGATCGACGCCCATCTCCTTCAAATAGGCCGCCAGTCTTTTCTCCACCGACTTGC
Organism: Mesorhizobium sp. WSM4813; assembly: GCF_055811555.1. Lineage (NCBI taxonomy): Bacteria > Pseudomonadati > Pseudomonadota > Alphaproteobacteria > Hyphomicrobiales > Phyllobacteriaceae > Mesorhizobium > Mesorhizobium sp. WSM4813. Next base: position 923 of record NZ_JBVVQU010000080.1, on the reverse strand, counting down.
TCATCTCGTAGGTTTTGTAGCTGCCGGCGTTCTTGCGGCCGACGATCTTCTTGCTGAGGACCTTCTTCTTGCCTCTGACCACGCGATAGGTGGTCCGGTACTGCAATTTCGTCTGGATGTAGGTCGTGGTGATCTGATGGACGCCGAGATAGGCCCATTGTCCGGCGACGCGCCTGATGCCCCCGGCAAACATCAGCGGACAGGCGGAATTGCAGATGGCGCCGCTGGCATAGGTGAAGCCGAAATAGCTCGCGCCCTTGCCGTCATTGGCCCGGCAATTCTTCATCTGTGGCTCGCAGCCGTAAAACATCGTCGCGCCGACTGCGATATCGAGCTTGTTCTTGCGGATCATGCGGCCGATCTGAAGGGCTGCATCGACATTGCCGCCCGGAGAATTGACGACGATCGGCAATTTGCGGCCGCCAAGCCCCTTGAGCGTGCGTTTGAACAGCGCCGGCGTGCCGGCTTCTATTGAGCCTTCAGCCGATATCCATTCCGGGCAGGTCGGTTCGCAACTAGGCGCGCTGCTGCGGACGACGACAAACCGCATCGTCGGACCAAGATCCGGTGCAGATGTTTCGGTATTCGCAGCGAAGGCCGCGTGTCCCATGACAAGGAACGACGCCAGGCAGATCAGCCCAAGCATCCACCATGCCTGATCATTCAGACGGTGCCATGGAACCATTCGGGCAAGCCCCCCGCAATGCGACCTATACTAGTTCAGCCTTGACGGCTTGCAACAGGGTTTTGCGACGCCGCAGGCGCCGGCCTGCTGCGCCCCAGAAAGGCATAAAGGGCGGCCCGAAGACCGCCCTTTTCCTGTCGATCCAGCGGATGCCGGTATCGATTACTCTTTGATGGTGACGACGATGCCGGCACCGACGGTGCGGCCGCCTTCACGGATGGCGAAGCGCAGCTTCTCT
>NZ_JBVVQU010000079.1:0-21572 GCF_055811555.1 Mesorhizobium sp. WSM4813 | reverse complement strand
TCATTACACGCCGGCGGAATGCGCCAACTACATCAAGAACGCCGGATATGCGTCTACCTAAAAACAGAACGCTCTAGAACGACCAGCTTCGGGCCTTGGCGATGATGAAATCGCGGAAGACGTGCAGTTTCGCCTGGTTCTTCATCGCATCGGGATAAGCAAAATAGGTGTCGAAGGACGGCACTTCGGTCTCCGGCAGCAATTGCACCAGCCCTGAGTCCTTGCTGACCACATAGTCGGGCAGCATGGCGATGCCGGCGCCACCCTGTACCGCGCGCTTTATAGACAATATGTCGTTGATCTGCAGCGTCGGCACCCTTTGCCCGCCTTCGAAATCGCCGACCGTTTCCAGCCAGTTCAATTCCGACAAATGCGCCGGCACCGGCACGCCGAAGGTGACGATGCGATGGCTCTTCAACTCTGCGATCGACCCCGGCTTGCCATACTTGTTGACGTAAGAAGGTGCGGCGTAGAGATGGAAATGCACGGTGAACAGGCGGCGCTGGATGAGATCAGGCTGCTGCGGCTGGCGCAGCCGGATCGCGCAGTCCGCCCGGCGCATGGTGAGGTCGAGTTCCTCATTCGCCAGGATCAACTGCAGGCTGATCTCGGGATAGAGCTCGATGAATTCCTGCACGCGCTCGGTCAGCCAGCCGGCACCGAGCCCCACCGTGGTCGTCACCCTGAGCACGCCGGAGGGCCGATCCTTGGCCTCGGTCAGCCGCGATTTGATCGTCTCCAGCTTCATCAGCACGTCATGCGCCGTGCGGAACAGCATCTCTCCCTGCTCGGTCAGCACCAGGCCGCGGGCATGGCGATTGAACAGCGGCACGCCGACATCATGTTCGAGCGCGCTGACCTGCCGCGAGATCGCCGATTGCGACAGATGCAGTGTCTCGGCGGCATGGGTGAACGACCCAGCTTCCGCCGCAGCGTGAAACACGCGTAGCTTGTCCCAGTCCAACGCCATGATGCCCCCGTTCTGTTTTCTGGCGTCTGAATGAAAAATCAGGCTTTTGCGCGGCTTTTCTCGGCCGCTTCCTTACTCCGCCGCTTCGCGGTGAACTTCGATCCCGGCGAGGTACTTTTCCGCCTCGAGCGCGGCCATGCAGCCGAGCCCCGCCGCCGTCACCGCCTGACGGTAGATGTCGTCGGTCACGTCGCCGGCGGCGAACACGCCCGGCACGTCGGTGCAGGTCGAATCCGGCGCCGTCCACAGATAGCCGTTCGGCTTCTGCTTCAGCTTGCCGGCGAACAGCTCGACCGCCGGCGCATGGCCGATCGCCACGAATACGCCGTCGACCGTCAGATGCATCTCCTGGCCGGTCACCAGATTGCGCAGCTTCAGCCCTTCCACTGACGGCGGCAGCGGCATCTTGCCGGACTGACCGGTGATCTCGTCGACGACAGTGTCCCAGATGACGCGGACATTATCCTTCTTGAACAGCCGCTCGCTGAGGATGCGCTCGGCGCGGAAGTCGCTGCGCCGGTGGATGACCGTCACGCTCTTTGCCAGATTGGAAAGATAGAGCGCCTCCTCCACCGCCGAATTGCCGCCGCCGATCACCGCGACATCCTTGCCGCGATAGAAGAAGCCGTCGCAGGTGGCGCAGGCCGATACGCCGAAGCCCATGAAGGTCTGTTCGCTCGGGATACCCAGCCATTTCGCCTGCGCGCCGGTGGCGATGATCAGCGCGTCGGCCGTATAGGTGGTGCCGGAATCGCCCTTGGCGCGGAACGGCCGCACATTGAGGTCGACTTCGGTGATGATGTCATTGATGACGTCGGTGCCGACATGCTCGGCCTGCTTCAGCATTTGTTCCATCAGCCACGGACCCTGGATCGGATCGGCGAAGCCCGGATAGTTTTCGACGTCGGTGGTGATCACCAACTGGCCGCCCTGCTGCAGCCCGGCGACCAGCATCGGCTTCAGCATGGCGCGGGCGGCGTAGATTGCCGCCGTATAGCCGGCGGGGCCGGAGCCGATGATGAGAACGGGTGCGTGCTTGGTGATCATGGACGGGCTTTCACAACAACCGGACGCGAATGAAGCGTCCGGCACAGGTTCGATATCGGCCCTAATCTAGGTGTTGCAGGCGACGCCAGCAAGACGAGCTGACCTTCGTCCCCGGAAAGCTTCCCCGCAAACAGACGATCCATGAACATCTTGCGCGGCGACTGTCCGAAAATCAGCCACTGAAGGGATGGAATGGACACCAAAGTCGTTTAATTACAAAATCACGAAAGATTCTTGCGTGAAGCGCCGAAGGTATCCATGCCGCTCAAAGCCGATCTCGACGCCATCGACTGGAAGATCCTGCGCGAGCTCCAGCATGACGGGCGCATGACCAATGTCGAGCTGTCCAGCCGCGTCGGCATTTCGGCGCCGCCATGCCTGCGTCGCGTCAGGCGCCTGGAAGAGACCGGCATCATCCGCGGCTATCGCGCCTTGCTCAATGCGCCGGCGCTCGGTCTGGACGTCGTCGCCTTCTGCCTCATCGGCCTGCATCACCAGGCCGACGCGGAGCTCAAAACCTTCGCCGAACGCACACGCGGCTGGCCGATCGTGCGCGACGCCTGGATGGTGTCGGGCGAATCCGATTTCCTGCTGCATTGTGTGGCGAGCGACCTTGGCACCTTTCAGACCTTCGTCATCGAGGAGTTGGCGTCGGCGCCGAATGTCGACACGGTGCGCACAGCACTGACCATCCGTCGCGTCAAGGACGAGGGCCTGGTGGCTTTCAGCGAAGTGAGACCTTAATCCCGGCCGAGCTCGGCGATGACGTCGCAGAGTTTGCTGTGATCGTTATCGGTCGTCAGTTTGCGCGTCGTGAACATGCCATCGCCAGAAGTCCGATTGGATCTGCCGTGCACCAGCCAGCCCTCGCATAGCCCGGCTCGCCGTCCGGCTTCCATGTCATCGGCCTTGTCGCCGACGATGATGGAACGGCTGATATCCACGCGCAGCAGCTCGCGGGCGCGCAGAAGCATGCCCGGATTGGGCTTACGCATCGGATGATCACCTACTGCCAGTTCACCCGTCCCGCTCGAATGGTAGGCGCAGGCGAGCACCAGATCGATCCGGCAATTCTGTGCTTCGAGAAGTGTCAGCAGCCGGGCATTGACTGCGGCGAACTCCGGCCAGCCGAAATAGCCGCGGGCTATACCTGACTGGTTGGAGACTACGATCGCAGGAACGCCTACGATGTTCGCCGTTCGGATCACCGGCAGCATCTCCGGCCGCAGCACGATGTCAACCGGATCGCTAGGGTAGCCGCTATCGACATTGATGGTGCCGTCACGGTCGAGGAACAGCGCCGGCGTGCCGGCTGGAAACACCGAGGCACCGATCCGCTCGACCCACAGGCCCGGCTCTTCGAGCGGGTATGGATTCGACCTCACGACAGGGGCGATGTCAGCCATCACAGAGGCGCGCTTCGACCATTTCGCACAGATGATGATAGAGGCACAGATGCCCCTGCTGGATGATCGGCGTCGAGGTCGAGGGCACTTTGAGCACGATGTCGGAGAGCGGCTTGAGCTTGCCGCCGGTGTCGCCGGTCAGGCTGATGACCGTCATGTCCATCGTGCGCGCCTGCTCGGCAGCGGCAAGGATGCTGGGCGAGTTGCCGCTGGTCGAGATGGCGAGCAGCACGGCACCCGCTGAGCCATGTGCCTCGACCTGGCGTGAAAACACCGTGTCGAAGCCGTAATCATTGCCCCAGGCGGTCAGCACCGCCGCATTGGCCGGCAGCGCGATGACGTTGTAGGCCTTGCGCTCCTTCAGGAAGCGGCCGACCAGTTCGCCGGCGATGTGAATGGCGTCGCTGGCCGAGCCGCCGTTGCCGCAGATCAGCAGCGCCTTCCCTTGCGAAAGTGCGGCGACGACGGCGGTAACCGCCCGCTCCATCTCGCCGGTGAGGTCGCGCTCGACCATCGCGGTGATCGCGGCCGCTGAGCGGACCAGGTAATCGTTCAGTTCGGACATGAAAACCTCAGTTTGTCTTGCCGGCGCGCAACTTACCGATGGTGCCCGTCGTGCTTTTGCCGGCGACGAGATCGACCAGCACGACGCGACCGCCCGCTTTCTGCACGATTTCGGCGCCGACCACCTGATCGATCGTGTAGTCGGCGCCCTTGACAAGTATGTCGGGCTTGAGCGCCTCGATCAGCGCGAGCGGGGTGTCCTCCTCGAAGACGACGACGGCATCGACGGAGGCAAGTGCCGCCAGAACGCAGGCCCGGTCATGTTCGTCGTTGACCGGGCGTCCCGGCCCTTTCAGCCGGCGCACCGAGGCATCGCTGTTGAGGCCCAGAACCAGCCTGTCGCATTGGCTGCGTGCCGCATGCAAAAGGCTGACATGGCCGGCGTGAAGGATATCGAAGCAGCCATTGGTGAAACCGACGCTCAGGCCTTCGTCCTTCCACGTCGCCACCAGCCGTGCGGCGGCAGCGGCATCGAGGATTGCATCCTTGTGGGCAACCGGTCCGTGCGAGCGAAACAGCGCGCCGGTAAGCTCTTCGACTGTCAGCCGCGCGGTACCGCGCTTTCCGACCACCACGCCACCCGCCGCGTTGGCGATGGCGGCGGCAATGACGCGGTCGGCGCCCGCAGCCAGAGCCAGCGCAAACGTCGCGATGACAGTGTCGCCGGCGCCGGAAACGTCGAACACCTCCCGCGCCTGCGTGGCGATGTGGCGGGCATCGTCTGCGTCGACGACGCTCATGCCTTTTTCACTGCGCGTCGCGACGACGAAATCGAAGCCATGTGCCGAGATCAGCTCACGCGCCGCGGCCACGATCTCGTCATCGGAAAACACCGCGCGTCCGACCGCCTCGCCGAGTTCCTTGCGATTGGGCGTGATCGCCGTCGCCCCGGCATAGCAAGCATAGTCGCGGCCCTTGGGGTCGACGAGCACCGGCTTTTCCGCCTCGCGGCAGATCGAGATCAGCTCGCCGGCGACGCCGTCCAGCAGCATGCCCTTGCCGTAGTCGGACAGGATAACGATGTCGGCTTGCGCGAGCGCGGTGCGGAAATGCCGGATCAGCATCGCCTGCTCCGCATCGCCCAGCGGTTTGATTTCCTCTTCGTCGAAACGCAGCACCTGCTGGTTGAGCGCGCTGAAGCGGCTTTTCGAGGAGGTTATCCGGTTCGCGTCCTGCGCGAGGCCGCCAGTGTTTACGCCAAGCTCGGCGAGCATGCGCATGAGATTGTCGCCGGCCTGATCGGCGCCGATCACCGAGACCGGTATCGCGGCGGCGCCGAGCGAGACGATGTTGGCGACGACATTGCCGGCGCCGCCCATCGCCGACGTTTCGCCACGCCCGCGCAGCACCGGAATGGGCGCTTCGGGCGAAATCCGCTCGATGACGCCGTTGACGAAACGGTCGAGGATGAAATCGCCGACCACCAGCACGGTAACGTTATCGAACCGCGAGATGGCGCGGTGAAGGGGTTCGGGAGAAGGCAGGTGTTGCTCGCTCATGTCATCCGCGACGTGCAATGAGAGCCGGTCCCGCTGCTGTGAAAGGGCTGGACCGGCAGGGCTGGTCGTTCATGGCGAAGCCGATATACCGCAATTCGGCTCAGCGCAACGGCAGGCGCCGAGCGGCCCACAGCCAACGCCGGTCGACGGATCAGCTTTTCTGCAAAGCGACATGAACGCCCAATCCGACGAGCACCGCACCACCCGCACGCCGCATGAGGCGCCGGGCGTGGCTCGAACGCCGCAGCCTGGTGATCAGCGCACCCGCCAGCACCACGCACATAACATCTGCCGATGAGAACATCAGATTGACGATCGTCCCGAGGACGAGGAATTGGAGCCAAACGGGGAACGTCGCCGACGAGTCGATGAATTGCGGCAGGAATGCCATGAAAAAGATCGCCGTCTTGGGATTGAGCACCTCGACGGTGATGCTCTCGAAAAAGGCGCGGCGGGCAGATTTCGGCTCGATACCTGAGATAACAGCATCGTCTCGCGCCCTGGCGCGGAACAGCGAGACACCCAGCCAGATCAGATAGAGTGCGCCGGCCAGCTTGACCGCGATGTAGAGCATCGGCACGGCGTGGAAAAGCACGGACAGGCCGGCAGCGGCCGCGATGACGTGCACATAGCCACCAAGATGAATACCCAAAGCGGCCGTCAGCCCGGACCAGCGGCCGCGCGCCATGGTTTGCGCAGCACCGTAAAGCATCGCCGGACCGGGGATGTAGGCAAAGATCGCCGTGGTGGCGAAAAAGGCGATAAGCAGTTCGGTCGACGGCATTACCCTTGCTCCTGTCGCGCTTCGCCGATGGAACACCAACTGAAGCGAAAGCTTTGCGGCGGCGCTGTGACGCTCACCAACCGCCGGATTGCGACCTGTTTATCGACAGCCCCGCAAGCCTCCCCTATAAGGGCCGGAATCGGCACAAGACACCAGAGGCTTTCATGTTCATCGTCACGGGCGGCGCCGGCATGATCGGCTCCAATATCGTCGCCGCGCTCAATGCCGAAGGGATTAGCGACATCCTCGTCGTCGACGACCTGACCGACGGCCACAAGATCGCCAATCTCGCCGACCTGCAGATCGCCGATTATCTCGACAAGGACGATTTCCTGCCGCGGATGGAGGCCAGGGACCTCGGCCGCATAGAGGCCGTGTTCCACCAGGGCGCCTGCTCGACCACCACCGAATGGAACGGCAAATTCATGATGGAGGTGAATTACGCTTATTCGAAGCGGCTGCTGCATGCCTGCCTCGCACTGCGCGTGCCCTTCCTCTATGCCTCCTCGGCTTCCGTCTATGGCGACGGCGCCGAGTTTCGCGAGGAGCCGGAATGCGAACGCCCGCTCAATGTCTATGCCTATTCAAAGAAGTTGTTCGACGACTACGTCCGCCGCACCGTCTTCGATACCGATCATTCGCCGGTGGCGGGCCTGCGCTATTTCAACGTCTATGGCCCGCGCGAGGCGCATAAGGGCGCCATGGCCTCGGTCGCCTTCCATCTCTTCAATCAGGTCGAGCAAGGCCAGAACCCGAAGCTGTTCGGCGCCTATGACGGTTTCGGACCCGGCGAGCAGAGCCGCGATTTCATCCATGTCAGCGATGTTGCCGACGTCAATCTGTGGCTGTGGAAACGGGGCTCAAGCGGCATCTTCAACTGCGGCACCGGCCTTGCCCAGCCGTTCCGCGCCATTGCCGAAACGGTGATCGGCACGCTGGGCAAGGGCGAGATCGAGTTCATCGACTTCCCCGATCACCTCAAGGGCAGCTACCAGAGTTTTACGCAAGCTGATATGTCCCGGTTGCGCGCCGCCGGCTACAATGGTCAGTTTCGCACAGTGGAAACCGGCGTCAGAGATTATGTCGAATGGCTGAAAGCCCAACGATCCTCGTGATCGGCCCACGCTGGGTGGGCGACATGGTGATGGCGCAGTGTCTGTTCTCGGCGCTGAGAGAGCTTCACCCGAACGCTGCGATCGACGTGCTGGCCCCGGCCTGGGCGGCGCCACTGGTCAAGCGCATGCCCGAAATACGCCAACAGGTCGAACTGCCGCTGAAATCCGGCGCGCTGGAATTCCGCATTCGAAGGCGCTTCGGCCGCCTGCTGCGCGGCCACTACGACATGGCCTATATCATGCCTGGAAGTTGGAAATCGGCGCTGGTCCCGTTCTTTGCCCGCATTCCGCGCCGCATCGGCCATCTCAAGGAAATGCGCTACGGGCTGCTGACCGACATCGTTCCCTTGCCCGACAATCTGAAACGCAGCACCGCGCAGGCCTATTTCGGCCTCGCTCAGGGAGGCACGTTCCGGGCCCCGAGGCTTGCCGTCGATACAGAAAACCAGGCGGCACTGCTGGGCCGCTTCGGGCTGGAGGCGGACAAATTCGTCGCACTTATGCCCGGCGCCGAGTTCGGGCCGGCCAAACGCTGGCCGAGCGAACGCTATGCCGGCCTTGCCCGCGACATGATGGCGAAGGGCTTTAGGGTCGCGCTGTTCGGATCGAAGAACGACGCCGAGGTGACGGCGGAAATCGCCACGCTTGCACCAGATGCTGTCGACCTCGCCGGCCAGACGCGGCTGGAGGATGCCATCGACCTGATCGCCGCGGCCAGGCTTGCGGTGTCGAACGACAGCGGGCTGATGCATGTCGCCGCCGCGGTCGGCACGCCGATCGTTGCCGTCTACGGCTCGACCTCGCCGCAGAATACGCCGCCGCTCGCCGAGCAGCGCGAACTGGTCTGGCTCGGCCTGTCCTGTTCGCCCTGCCACCGGAAAATCTGCCCGCTCGGCCATCTCAACTGCCTGAAGACGCTCGAGGTGTCACAGGTCGCGGCAGCAGCGGAACGGCTGCTGGAAATGCCAGCCGCCGCATGAGGGTGCTCATCGTCAAGACGTCCTCGATGGGCGACGTCATCCACACGTTTCCGGCCGTCGAGGATGCGCGCAGCAACCGGCCGGATGTGTCGTTCGACTGGTGTGTGGAAGAGGCCTTCGCCGGCATCGTGGCGCTGCATCCGGCCATCGCAACCATCCACACCGCGGCGATCCGGCGCTGGCGCACAAGCCCGCTCGGCCGCGGCACATGGCGCGGGGCGGCGGCACTGCGCCGCGCCTTGCGGGATTGCCGCTACGATCTCGTCATCGACGCGCAAGGATTGCTGAAGTCGGCCCTGGTGGCGAAACTGGCTGTGGCACCGATCGCCGGCTTCGACCGGTCGAGCGCCCGCGAGCCGTCGGCGACTTTGTTCTACGACCGCCGCTATGCTGTGCCGCGCGATCTGCACGCCATCGAACGCACACGGCGGCTGTTCGGGCTGGCGCTCGGCTATGAACCGGATTTTTCCGGGCTTGAGTCCGGCATCGTGCCGCCGGGGGTCGGTTCGACTTTTGTCGGCGGAAAAACCGCCTTCCTGCTGCACGGCACCAGCCGCGAGGACAAGAAATGGCCGGTCGGCAACTGGATCGAGACTGCCCGGCTTCTCGTGGAAAAAAGAATGACGCCGGTCACCACCTGGTCTAACGACAGGGAAAAGGCGGTTGCCGAGGCGATCGCCCAGGCCGTTCCACAGACCGTGCTGGTGCCGAAATCACCGCTTGCCGAGATCGCCGCCATCATCGGCCGGTCGGTGCTGGTCATCGGCGCCGACACCGGCCTTACCCACCTCGCCAGCGCTTTCGGCCAGCCGACGGTGGCGGTATTCCTGGCCACCGAGCCAGGTCTGACCGGCCCGCGCGGGCCGTTCTCGTCAACGCTGCTGGCCGCACCCGGCGGTCGTGTCGCGCCGATAGAGGTGTTGGCTGAGGCAGAGAGGATGCTTGAGCGCCAAGCGCTTGGTCAGGCCAGCGCCGGCAAGAATTGATTCATTAAATCAATTCAATCGGAAAGGTCAGCGCCGCCCCTCATCCGCCTGCCGGCACCTTCTCCCCGTATAGTGACGGGGTGAAGGGGCTGGATGCGAACTCGGCGCCCATTCTGCAGCACTGGTGATGGGCGAAACCCTCGATGACGGCGTCCTTCTCCCCGTCACTATACGGGGAGAATTGCCCGGCAGGGCGATGAGGGGCAGCGCAATCGTCGGGTTAAAACAGCGCGATTCAGGAACAAATCCTGCCGCCTTTATCCCTAGATGAACTGGACCTGGACGATCTCATACCCCCGCGCACCGCCTGGCGCGTTGACCTCGATCGCATCGCCGACTTCCTTGCCGATCAGCGCCCGCGCGATCGGCGAGGAGATCGAGATGCGGCCGGACTTCACGTCCGCTTCCTGATCGCCGACGATCTGGTAGGTCTTCTTCTCTTCCGTGTCCTCGTCGACCAGCACCACAGTCGCGCCGAACTTGACCTTTTCGCCGCTGAGCTTGGTGATGTCGATCACTTCGGCACGCGCGATGAAGTCCTCAAGCTCGTTGACGCGGCCTTCATTGAGGCTCTGCGCCTCTTTGGCTGCGTGGTATTCGGCATTTTCGGAAAGATCGCCATGCGAGCGCGCTTCGGAGATCGCTTCGATGATGCGCGGCCGCTCTTCCTGCTGGCGCCAGCGCAGTTCTTCCTTCAATGACGCGAACCCCTCGCCTGTCATCGGGACCTTGTTCATGATGCCTGACCTTTCCTGCCGCCGCCCCCGCATTCCGGGAGCGACCTTGTCGATGGGTACAAAAAGAAAACGGTCCGGCAGCCTCGGGCTAACGGAACCGTGTCACCGCAATTTCTCCCAATATAGCAATCTTCGCGGGTTTTTCACGCCAAAAAATCGGTTTTGAAAAATTCACCCGCCAAGGCAGCGCGGCTGGCAGAGGCGGCGGCAACAAAAAACCGGCTGCGATTGCTCGCAGCCGGTGTGAGGCGTGTTTGGGTTTCGGATCAGCTCTTCATGAAACGGTCTATCTGCTCAGACAGCATGCTGTATTCACGAGATCCCTTGCCGGTGCGCTTCTCGATCTCGCGGAGCTGTTCCTGGGCGCCGGCGAGATCGCCGATCTGCAGATGTGCCTCGCCGAGATATTCACGTACCAGCGTATAGTTCGGATCGATGAGCAGTGCTTCCTCGTAATAGCCGAGACCGACGGTGACGCGTCCGGAATGGCGGTGCGAGTAGCCGAGGTAGTTGAGGATGCGAGGGTCTTTCTTGTCTGCAGCCAGGCTGAGCACGGCGATCGCCTCGTCATAACGTCCGGCCATCGCCAGCGCGCGGCCGGCTTCATAGATGTTGTCGTCGTCCAGCATGCCTTCCTTGGGTGCCACGCATTTCTTCAGCTTCTTGTCCCAGACCATGCCTTTCTTGCACTGTGTCGTCTGGCCGCCATTGCCACCGCCTCCACCTTCACCGGCCGAAAACGCCGGGACAGCAAACAGCGGCAGGGCTGCAACCGCCAGAACCTGGATCAGCAATCGTCTGCGCATCGAACTCTCCCTGAAGCATGACAATGCAACACTAACGCCGGGCAAAAGCCGTTTCATCCCGGAAAAAAGTCATGGCCATTGAAAGCTTTTTGAACGATCCGCGCCAGTCGGAAAATAGAAGCGCCGAACATGACGTGACGAGCGCTGCAAATTCGCTATCATCCAGCAAACGGCAACGGAGTATGCGGAGACGGCCAGTGCAGCGGCGCCTTGAAAAAGAATGGGAGCTTTCGATCGGTCCCGACACGGTGCGCCTGTTCATCCTCAAGGCGAAGGCGTTGAGCGCCGCCGTCAACGAAGACTATGCCGATGGCGCCGAGCACGAGGTAGAACTCGATAGCGAGGCGCATGACAATCATCACCATGACGGTCTCGTCGAGGAACGTTCCGAAAACCTCACCGAAGAAGAATTGCGCGAACTGATCAACGACCTCAATGTCGACGAGGCGGCCGAACTCGTAGCACTCGCCTGGGTTGGCCGCGGCGACTATGACGCTTCGGAATGGACGGACGCGCTGACGGCCGCCCGCGAGCGCGCCAACAAGCGCACGGCGAAATATCTGCTCGGCATGCCGCTCTTGGCCGACTGGCTGGAGGAAGGGCTGGAAGCGATCGGGGCGTAACACCGCGGTTACCGTTCGTGATCGGCCAAAACTCTCGTTCAGGCAACTTCCGCATTCGCCCGCCGTTAACGGCGAATGACTGCGCTGACCCCTCCCGCATTTATCAGATTGGCCGCATTGATCAGATTGGCCGCATTGATCAGATTGGCGCTGCCCTTGGCGGCGGCGATGCTGTCCGCAGGAGCGGCCCTGGCCCAAGCTCCGGAATTGCCTGAAACCGTGCCTGTCCCAGAGCTCAATCAGTCGCAATCGGCGCAAGAAGCCGCGCCTGCCGACGTGCCGATCCCCGAGCCGCGCCCTGCGGATGCGCCAAAGGCTGATCAACCTGAGACCGACCAGCATAAGAAAGCCCAGCCTGAGCCGCCGGCAATCCCTCCAACGCCGTCCGAAAAGCCCGCCGGGGCGGAACCGCCGGCCGCCGCCGCGAAACCACCGGAGAAGCCGGCGCAAGCGCCGGAGAAGAAAATCCCTCCCGACCCGCGCTCGGCCTCTGTGCCGCAGGAAAAAATGCCGGACGAGGAACTTGCCTGCCGCAGGCGGCTGAAGTCGATGGGCGTCGACTTCGAGGAACGTAACGCCGAGCACGATGCCGCGGTAGGCTGCTCCATTCCCTATCCGATCGCGCTGAAGACGCTGGGCAAGTCATTGGATATCACCCCCGAAACCGAGTTGAATTGCCAGATGGCCGAGGCCGCCGCGCGCTTTGCTGCCAATATCATCCAGCCGGCGGCCAAAGCCGAGCTCGGCGCCAGTCTCAAGTCGGTCGGCCAGGCATCCGCCTTTGTCTGCCGACACCGCAATGGCGGCGGAAAATTGTCGGAGCACGCCTTCGGCAACGCGCTCGACATCGCCAGCTTCACGCTTTCGGACGGTAGAAGGATCGACATCGGCCTGGCGCCGCCGGAAAAGGACGCGAAATTCCTGAACACGGTGCGCAAGGCAGCCTGCGGACCATTCAAGACCGTGCTCGGCCCGGGCAGCGATGCGGATCATTCGCTGCATCTCCATCTCGATCTTGCACCGCGCCGCAAGGGCGGCACCTTTTGCCAGTGACATGATCCCGGACCGACATGCGCGCCGCAATTTGGCCGCAGCCGTAAACGCAGCCGCTGATTTTTCCTTTACTCTTGGCGGTTAAGCTCCGTCTCGTCTGATCTTGATCCCGAAAAATGATCACGATCAAACGATGAGACAGGCCTGATCGGGATCAGGCTCGGGGACTGGGAACCTGCCAATGGCCGGGATATTTCGCGCAGCGTCTGTCGCCGTGCGGCAAATGAGGCGCGCGCGCATGATTGCCGGCGCGCTTGCCATCGCAGCGATCTCGGCCTGCACCACCGGCAGCGTGCTTTCGCTGGAACCGGCCGTCGATGTCGGCAGCCCGACATCAGCCGTTCCGAACTACGCGGGCACGAAATACGCTGGAATGCAGCGCCTCGTCCCGTCCAACCCATACATGACCGCCGCCTATCCGCGCATGGACGAGCCGATGGCACCGACCGAACAGATGCCGGCCAGCGAGGTCGACTGCCGCAAGGAATTGAAGCGCCTGGGCGTCGTCTACACCGACCTTGCACCGATCCGCGAAGGCCAGTGCGGCATCGACTATCCGGTCAAGATCTCGGCCATCGGCCGCATCGGGATGAAGCCGGCCGCGACGCTGACCTGCGACATGGCCGCCACCTTCGCCGGCTGGACCAGGAATGAACTCGTCCCGTCCGCCCGCTGGCGCTATTTCTCCGGCGTCAAGACCATTCGCCAGGGCTCGAGCTATTCCTGCCGCAGGATCGCCGGCGAAGGCGTGCTGTCGGAGCACGGCAAGGGCAACGCGCTGGACGTCATGAGCATCGAGCTCGGCAATGGCAAAGATATCGACGTGCGCAAGCCCGGCCTGTTCGCCTTCCGCACGCGCGGCTTCCTCAATACTGTGCGCGCCGACGGCTGCCAGTATTTCACCACTGTGCTTGGCCCCGGCTACAATTACGACCACCGCAACCATTTCCATTTCGACATCAAGAACCGCAAGAACGGCTACCGCGCCTGCCGTTAGAGCATCGGACCCAAAAGTGGATACCGGTTTTGGGATAATCCGATGCTCCAAACAACATGACAGCGAGCACATACCCACTGCCCAAGGTCTGCGCCGCCGCGTAGAATGACGCCACATAAAGGTGATGCCGTACCACCTGGGTGGTATCTCGTGAGCCGACGAAGCCTTCGACGACGCGCAACGATCTGGCTGGTGGCGTTCTGTGCCGGCTATCTCGTGCTCGCCTATTTCGCCGCACCGGAATTCTGGACCCTGCGGGACCGCAATTTCCGTACGCAGCGCTTCCAGATGCTGACGCACACGCCGCAAGGCATTGCGGGGGATCCGATCAATGTCGGCCTTGTCGGTACCAAAAAAGAGCTGGTCCACGCCTTCGCCGTCGCCGGGTGGGACACCGCCGACGCCCTCACGCTGAAGACCGCGATCGAGATCGGCGAAAGCGTGCTGTTCGATCGGCCCTATCCCGACGCGCCGGTCAGCCGGCTGCTATTCGAAGGCCGTGCACAGGATCTCGCCTTCGAGAAGCCGGTCGGCGACAGTGCCGACCGGCGTCATCACGTCCGCTTCTGGCAGACAGATGCGACCGGAGACGATGGCCGGCCGCTCTGGCTGGGTTCGGCAAGCTTCGATCGCGGCGTCGGCCTCAGCCACAACACCGGCGCGATCACTCACCATATCGGTCCCGACATCGACGCCGAGCGCGACTTCCTGATCCGCGACCTTTCTGCCGCAGGCATGCTGATCTCGACCAGCGAGATATCGGGCATCGGTGCGACAAAGACCGGGCGCAATGGCGGCGGCGATCCCTATTTCACCGACGGCAAGGCGGTGGTGGGCGTGCTGCTGCAGTTGCCGTAGGCGCGAGACGAGCCGCTGGCCTCCGGCTCATCGACGCCCTGATCGAGCATTTTTCGTCGCCATCATGGGATGCGGTGTGAGATGGTTGCGCCCGCCGGCATGAAAAATGACGGCCATCTATTTTCGAAGACCGCGCCGCAATGCTATTGACCTCGCATGCTTTACGCTGAAATCGCTATCGTGGTCGTCCTCATCTGCGTGAACGGCCTTCTGGCAATGTCCGAACTTGCCATCGTCTCCTCACGGCCGGCCCGTCTCAAGGCGATGATCGACCGCCACGTCAAGGGCGCCGGCCGCGCCTTGGCGCTCGGCGCCAATCCCGGCAAATTCCTATCGTCGGTGCAGATCGGCATCACCCTGGTCGGTGTTCTGTCAGGCGCTTTTTCCGGCGCCACGCTCGGCGATCGGCTGTCCGTATTTCTGGCATCGACCGGTATTCGGGAAAGTCTTGCCGATCCGATCGGCGTCGGCATCGTCGTCGCCCTCATCACCTACTTCTCGCTGATCATCGGCGAACTGGTGCCCAAGCAGATCGCGCTGCGCGATCCCGAACGCGTCGCCGCCAGGGTTGCTCCGGCGATGACCATGCTCGCCACCGTCTCGGCGCCGCTGGTCTTCCTACTCGACATTTCCGGCCGCTTCATGCTTTGGCTGCTTGGTCAACGCGGTGAAAGCGAGGAGAAGGTCACCGACGAGGAGATCAAGATGCTGGTCGCTGAGGCCGAGCATCACGGCACCATCGAATCCGACGAGCGGCGCATGATCGCCGGCGTCATGCGGCTCGGCGACCGCGCCGTCCGCGCGGTGATGACGCCGCGCACCGAGGTCGACTGGATCAACCTGCAGTCCGATGACGCGGCAACCCGCAAGCTCTTGATGGAGACCCAGCATTCGCGCCTGCCAGCCGGCGATGGCAGTGTCGACGCCATGATCGGCGTCGTCCAGACCCGCGACGTGCTGGCCGCGATGCTTGGCGGTCGCGCACTCGACCCGCGCCGGCACGTGCGCACCGCTCCCATCGTCCATGACCAGGCCGACGCGCTGGATGTCCTTTCGACACTCAGGGAATCCAACGTACCGATGGCGCTGGTCCATGACGAATACGGCCATTTCGAAGGCATCGTCACCCCGGCGGACATACTGGAAGCCATCACCGGCGTATTCCGGGCGGACCTCGACGCCGGCGACGAGGAAAACGCCGTCAAACGCGAGGACGGCTCATGGCTGCTCGCGGGCTACATGCAGGCCGACGAGATGGCGGACGTTCTCGGCATCGACCTACCCGAGAATCGCGACTACGAGACTGTCGCCGGTTACGTGCTGTCGCACCTGCACCATCTGCCGACGACCGGCGAATGCGTGGATGCGCAGGGCTGGCGCTTCGAGGTCGTCGACCTCGACGGCCGCCGCATCGACAAGCTCATCGCCACGCGCCTGCCCGGCGGCCATCGCGAAATCGTGCGGTGACAGTCAACACGATGTCTGGGCCCGTTCCGAATGTCAGCTCTTGACCCGATCCGGCCCTTTATGCGCCGATTTCCTTCGCCGATAGCTGACATTGCGTGGAACCGACGGCCATGACCCTAGGCAGACGCCTTTCCGCCCCGGCCAACGTCCGCTCTCGACGTGGAAGCTGACGTCGCGTTGCTCCCGCCCGAGACATAAGGCGGGAGACCGCAATTTGTTGCATCAAGCCGGCAGCGGCTCGTGGAAACGGCACCAGCAATTTGGGCTGATTGCACCGGCAACGATCTCGCACCCGTTTGGCTCTCGGAAGTGAGTACGCCCACCGCAGCGTCGGCCACAATTTGGGGTGTCCTGGTAAAGCCCCAGCGCCTTGGTTGTCTTTCCCCCTGCCATCAGTCGAGACGTTCAGGATGCAAGGCCGCCGGCGCTGGCAATCGCCGCACCGGTCACATAGACTTTCAGGAAATTGCGGCGAGACAGCACTCGGCTTGAACCTGCCGATCCGTGGTTCACATCATCATCTTTTCATGGTTTTTCTCCGAGAGCAGCCGCTGTCGGGCCGCTCGGTTTCCGGCGGCGCATCGGCACTCGTCGCAACTGGCTCAGGTGCTCTTGAGCGTGCCGTTCATCCCTTCCGGATAGAAGCCGCCCTTGCTCACTCCATCCTTGTCGCTGAGATAGACGATCCGGAGCACCTCCTGTGGCGTTCTGGTGAACGCGATCGCATCGGGCGTCGACGGCACGATGTTGGCTTTTCCGTCCACCTGGATACTCTGGTCCTTATCGTCCGATCCGTCGATTTTGTCTCGGGCATCGGAGACGGCGTTGGCGGCCTTCCAGGCTTCCTCTCCCTTCCGGTATAGCGTGGATCGCGCCATGCCCATGTGGTAGGCCTCGACCGCCAGGATGCCTGCGGCGGCGGCGAGGAAGTCCTTGTTTTTCAAAACCGTCGCCGCACCGGCATAGGCGGTGACGCCGACATCCTCGAACAACATCCCGCCGAGAACGAAGTTCGTTTCGTTGCCGAAGGGGTCGAAGTCCGGCCCGAGGCCAGATGCCTCCGCAACCGCCTTGAACCCCGCGTCGAAATCGATGGCTGGCCGGTCAACAGCGTCCGTTCCAAGCGTCTTGCGGTAGAAGCGGACGTGCGCGAGTTCGTTTTCGGCGACTTCCTGCATGAATTCGCCGATGGCCGGAGTCTCGAACGAGACTTGCTTTCCACCAACGACGTCGCCGGGTTTCGAACCGGCATCGGCCGCGTCGATGCCTTTTCCGGTGGTGCCGCGGAGGTAGTATTCAGCCTCCATATATTCGAGGTTGAGCGCAAAGCGGAAAATGTCTTCGTCCGATATGTCCTGTGCCAATACCGGAGAAGGCCGCGCGATTCCGCCGAGTGCCGCTCCGGCACCGAGTACGACAAGTCCCTGAAGCGACTGACGCCGGGATAGGTGAAGTGCGCCCTGCATGGCGGTCTCCTATGTTTGTTGATTCAACGCCGCTGTCAGCACCGCGGCGCGGAGTGCATTTGCCTGACGATTAGATGGTCCGGGCCGCCAAAATATTCCCGTGTCCCGCTACAACAGCCCGCGAAAGGAGCCGGCGTAATCTCGGCGTGGACGGCGTCTACGTGCGCTCGGTCGCCGTCTTCAACGGATGAGTATCCTTCCGAACCAGGCGGATTGCGAGCCGGTCCAAGACTGATTGCGCGAGGCGGTCACAGCGGGCGCCAGCGAAGAGAAACGTATCCGTGAACACGGTGGCGAGCTTGTCCCGTAGCGCCTCGCGGAGCAGCCGGCGTGCGCGATAAAGGCGGGTGCTCACTGTCTGAGGTCGCAATGCCAAAAGAAAAGCCGTTTCCTCAATGCTCATTTCCTCGACGTCCCGCATGACAAAGACGATGCGAAAGGGCTCTGGCAAGCCACCGACGGCTCGTTCCAGGAGATTGCGGATTTCAGCGAGAGCGGCCGCCTCTTCGGGATCAGGCTTGTGGGCGCTGAACGGAGCGACCATGTCTTCGATGGCTTTCACGTCGACGGTGGGCCGCCTTTTCCGTCGGCGTCCCAGCGCCTCGTTCAGCGCGATCCGGGTGAGCCAGGTCGACAGCCGCGCCTCCGCGCGGAATTCGGCCAGATGGGTGAAGGCGTGGATATAGGTCTCCTGAAGTACGTCCTCCGCCTCAGTGTCGTCATCCAGGACGGCGCGGGCGACCCGGTGAAGCCGCTGATTGTGACGCTTAATGATTAACCAGAATGCGGCGGGGTCACGCTGTCGCGCGTGTTCAACCAGCCCCGCGTCGTCAAGGTCCTCGATCCTCACTGCCTCGTTGGATCCAGTCGGCTTCATCATAGGCGCTCCAGATGCATCAGCTTACTATGAGATAAGCGTTTTCCGGGTTTTCGGTCTGCAGCCCGGTGGAGACTTGAAACTTTAGCGAACCAGAGGTCTGCTCACCAAGTAAATCGGACCTTGTTGTGGAGCAGTTTCATCTTCCGGTTTGGCGCAACCGAGCCGACCGGGATATCGGCTTGTACAATCTCTACCAGGACGCGCTTACTCTACCAGGACGCGCTTACCTTGATAGCCCGATGAGTTTAGAATTGGTCTTCCAGGCGGCTCGTCAGAAGCAGCCGGCGAAGAGGCTATCGAGGGAGGAAACCATGACGCTGATCGATCCCAACGTGTCGCGTACCTGACATAGGTCAGTGCTCGGCGCGGCCGTGCACGGCATGGGCGTGCTGCTGACGGGGCCGGAGGGGCCACGATGCATTCGAACCGCGATCTTGTCACCTGTTGTCGTGAAGCGCGAGGCGGATAAATTCCACGATCGGCCAGTGCACAGTTAATCGCCCACACCACTCAAGGTATCAACACGACCTTGCCGGTCGAGCGGCGCTCCTCCACCACGCGATGTGCTTCGCCGGCCTGGTCGAGCGCGAAGCAACGGCCTTGCGTCACGGTAAGCTGGCGGCTGGCGGCCAGGTGGAAAAGCTCTGACAGGCTGGCCCTGAGCACATCGGGCGAGAGCAGCGGCAGCAGGGCGAACCCTCTCAGCGACTGGTTTTGTAGGATCATCGCTTCCAGGTCCGAGGCGCCGATCGTGTATCTGCCCAGCGCCGCAAACACCAGTTCTCCGCCAGGCGCGAGAGCTTGCAGCGATGCCGCCGTCATCGAGCCGCCGACAATGTCGTAGACGATATCGACGCCGACGCCGCCTGCCGCTTCACGGACGCGCGTCGGCCAATCCGGCGTGCTGTAGTCGACCGCGGGATCGGCTCCAAGCGACAGGGCAAGATCGAGCTTGGGCCTGGCGCCGGCGACCGCGATCACCGCGCTGGCGCCTTGGCGTTTGGCGAGCTGGACAAGCAAGGACCCGACACCGCCTGCAGCTGCAGTGACCAGCACCGACTTGCCGGCGGGCGGGCTTTGCCGCAGCAGATAAAAAGCCGTCAGTCCCTGCACCATCAAGGCCGTCGCGTCTTCGAACGAGAGTGCATCCGGCTGAGGCACGGCCAGATTGGCATCGATCGTCACATACTCGGCATATCCGCCGAGTGGGCGCTTTGAGGCAAATAACGGCGCCGCCACACGTTTGCCCAGCAGTCGTTCGTCCACCCCTTGCCCCAGCGCCTCCACTGTGCCGGCGGCCTCGACGCCGAGAACCATCGGCAAGTCCGGCGTCACCGCATAGCGATCCGCGCGCATCAGCACTTCGAAGAAATTCACGCCAGCCGCATGAACGCGGATCAGCACCTCGCCTGCTTGCGGCTCAGGCTTCGGCATCTCGACGACGTCGAGGACGTCGGGACCGCCGAAACGGTTCAGTTGAATGGCTCTCATGGCATGCACCCGTCGCTATGGCATCGGCTGCTGTTTGCCACTATCTGCCTGATCGCGACTACACACTCATTTGTCCCCTGCTGACCAAGAGGTGACCATGGCCAAGCCGACCAAGAGGCTGCCAACCAAAAGACTGCCCATGCTGCCGGCGGAACGCGCCCTGAAAGTGATTTCGGGCCGATGGAAGGCTGTTATTCTTTACCATCTCTTCGACGGCCCCCGGCGGCTGTCGGTGCTGAAGGCGCTGGTGCCTGATATCACGCAAAAAGTGCTGATCCAGCAGCTTCGCGAAATGGAAGAACACGGCCTTATCAGACGCGAGATCTTTGCCGAAATTCCCTCACGCGTCGAATATTCGGCGACGCGCCTTGGCCTCAGCCTCGAGCCTATCCTTCTGGCGCTCTGTGAGTGGGGCCAGCACCATGCGGATGAGCTGAACGAAATGGACCGCGTTACCGATTGCATCATCAGGCCTCGGCAGGCGCGCCAGCCAGCCATCGCCTGAATAAAAAAGGGCGACGCAAGCGCCGCCCCCGGAATCCCTCCAGCCTGAATCCTTGGAGGATTGTTCCGGTCCGCGGTTCAGGCCGCCTTGACTTCCTCGGCCACCGCGTCGGCCTGACGCGCCGCCTTCAGCACTTTGGCCCACCAGGCAACGTCATTGACCAGCGCGGTTGCCGCCTGGTTCAGGTGCTCGAGCTCGTCGAGCTTCTTCTCACCTTGCCTGACGGCGAGGAAATCGGCCCAGGCAATATGGACTGCCGACTTGACCGGCGCCATCTGCAGCTCGACGGCATGCAATCTGAGCTGCTCGACGGCACGCGCGCCACCGACGCTGCCATAGCCGACGAAACCGGCCGGCTTCTTGTTCCATTCATTGGCGGCGTAGTCGATGGCGTTCTTCAGGACGGCCGTCGGTCCATGGTTGTATTCGGCGGCGGTGAAGATGAAGCCGTCGAACTCGGCGACCTTCTTCTGCCAGCGCTTTGCCACTTCATTCTGCGACGGCGCCCAGGCAGAGGATGCGACCTCGTCGAAGAACGGCAGCGGAAAGTCGCGCAGGTCGACCACTTCCACGTCGATGTCGGCATGCGACTTGGCGATCCTGGCGATCCACTGGGTCGGAACGTCGGCAAAGCGTGCGGCGCGGGTCGAACCGACGACAATGGCGATTTTGGGTTTGGACATAGAGGGGCTCTCCTTCAGGCAAATTTCTGGTATCATTTAGATACCTGAGCTATATGAGTGACTGCGCCCACAGCTCGGTGAGGGGCCGCTGCGCTTCAACGAATTGCGCAGCGCCGTCGGCGGTATTTCGCAGAAGATGCTGACCACCACCTTGCGCGGGCTGGAGCGCGACGGCTTCGTCACTCGCACGGTGTTTCCGACCATTCCGCCACGCGTCGATTATGAGCTGACCGACCTTGGCTACGAGCTTCTTGTGCCGGTCGGCGCGCTCGGTGAGTGGGCGCGCAAGAACACCGAGCGCGTCAAGGCAGCGCGCGAAAGGTTCGATGGGCTTCATGCCTGAAACTCTTGCGCTGCAAGGGTTCACAGCAGCGAGCGCTCGCAAAGGCAGGGTTCAGGATGTGTCGACGCATTGCGGGCGAGCCGCTTGTCTCGCCGTCCCTTCTCCCCTTACAAGGCCTTACAAGGAGGGAGATTGGCCGTCATCTTTGATTCGACAATCGCCAACCTCGAAAAAGAGTCGCTGTCGGCGGAACTGCCAATCTCCCCCAAGTGGGGGAGATGTCCGGCAGGACAGAGGGGGCGCCGTAGAGCGCCAACCTCATAGCGGCCGAGCCATTGACCAATGCCTCACACGCCATTGCCTCCGCGAAAT